>CAZHLZ010000208.1:0-6985 GCA_964532475.1 uncultured Chitinophaga sp. | reverse complement strand
GTTTTAAGATGTGTTTTAAAGAATATTTCTCTTCGGGACCATCTTTCGGGCGACCCAAATGTGACATTAACACAACACTTCCACCATTTTTTAAAATCAAATTAATTGTAGGTAAAGCAGCTAAAATACGCGTATCATCTGTAATTTCAAATGTTTCTTTATCCAATGGGACATTAAAATCTACACGAATTAATGCTCTTTTTCCTTGAAAATTGTAAGTGTTTATTGACAACATAGGGTTAAAATTTTTTGACAAAAGTAAGTAAAATTTCTATTGTCTTAGCGATTAAAGATTAAATGTTGAGCACTAAATAAATTCTCTGGAAATCAAAAATCTTATGTATCAATTCGTCAACACGACAGCTATTTTTCTATTCCCTACTGAGTTGACCAGATTTCCAAGCTTGTATAAAAGATGCCCATGAATACGGATTTAGCAAATTATTGACAGGCGATTGTCCCATCGTATATAATTTTGTATTTTGTTGATTTTGAGCCCATCCAAATGATAAAGAAGCATCTGAAGATAAGGTACTAGCAGCAAAGGCTAAATTCTCCCCAGAAAGTTGTTTTTGAGCTCTTCTTAAAGCATCATCATACGGTTTCATTTCTAAAAATGCTCGTGCAAAATCTTCACGTGAAGGCCAAGGGTAAACGGTGACAGCAGGCAATTCAATCGTGTCTTTATGTAATAAATGAATTATTGAATATCTATTTTCTTTTAAAGTATCTGGCACAATAAAAGAAGAAGTTTTGTATCCGTAATAACTGAACATCAATGTATCACCCGGAAAAACGACCATAGAAAAATAACCATAATAATCGGCTATGGTTCCTCTCCTACTCTCTTTGTCAAAAACTGTTGTAAAAGGCATTTGTTCCAAACTATCATGCGAAACTACCACTCCAGACAATTGAATCAGTCGAATGCTGTCTTTTGGGTTTTGAGCCAAGGTTGAAAATGAAATTGCCAGGCAAAATAGAACTAAATAACGCATATCTTTAACTTTAAAATACAAGTTTACTCATAATATTTGTACGTTTGAGTGAAATATTGTTAAAACTTTAATTTCTTATCAAAAATAAAAATTATGTCAAGATTTAAACTTAATTTTAACAAAAAAAAGGCAATGAAAGAAATAGAATCAAGAGAAGACGTGGAATTTTTGGTAAGCACATTTTACGACAAAGTTTTGGCAAATGAAGAATTAAAACCCTTTTTCAAACACATGGATTTTCAAGCTCATCTGCCTAAAATGATTCATTTTTGGTCTTTTGTTTTGTTGGATGAGCCAAACTACAAAACAAACGTAACTGAAAAGCACATGCAAATGCCCTTGAAAAAAGAAAATTTTGATACTTGGCTGAGACTTTTTGGAGAAACCGTGGACCAACACTTTGAAGGTGAAAAAGCAGAAATGGCTAAACAACGAGCGTTTACTATTGCTTGGACGATTAGTAATAAAATGGGGTTAAATTAGTTAGAAATGATAAATTTTAAACTATAAATTGTTAAGTAGAAAGTTAAAAGTGAGGTGTAAAATCAGTTAATTCACCCACGGGAAAAAAAGATTTACATACATAATTCACAAATTCATACGATTTATTGATTTGTAGTTGTGAATGAAATTCTATAAATCTCACGTTTTTCCATGATATTTGTGTAAATCCGTGTAATTGATGGCCAAAAAACCATGTGTTTTTTTCAAAATTCTTAAAAGAATGATTTTGCCTACTAAGAAATTTTCATTAATTTTTGATGAATAATGTAATATTTATTTAACTTTGGTATTTCATCAAAAAGTCAAATTTGAAAATCGTTTTTAGCATCATATTATTTTTATTCTCTTCACAGATTTTCGCGAAATCGATTGAAGATGCTTACGAAGCGTTAAAAATTTACAATTACTTCGAGGCAAAACGTTTGTTTGAAAAGAAAATAAATAAGTTTGAATCGCCGTGTGCATTTGGCTTAGCCACAATTTATTACCGAAAAGATAACCCATTTCACAATTTAGATTCCTCCTTTAGATATGTTTTAAAAGCAGAAAAAAGTTTGCCGCTTATTAAAGAAAAAACTCGTTTGGCATTGGAGAAATATAATTTTAACGAATTAGAAATTATAGAATTAAAACGAAAAATAAGCTCAGAATATTTTCAAAAAACCTTAAAGACTAACACAGAATTAGCTTACCTAGATTTTTTAAAAATTCATCCTTGGGCAAACGAACGATTTATTGCGATAAATAAACGCGATTCCATTGCTTTTTATTCTGCGATGCAAGCGAATAAAAGTGAATCCTTTCGGCAGTTTATTTCCAAATATCCTGAATCAGAATTCGTTAAAGTTGCTCAGAAAGAGATTGATTTGAAGGAATTTGAAGAATACACAAGTCAAAAAACCTTGGCAGAATATATGTTGTTTTTGGAAGAAAAACCCTCAAACCCCTACAAGGTTGAAGCTGAAAATCAAATATTTAAACTTCAAACAAAAATAAACACCTTAGAAAGTTATTCCCAATTTATCCAAAATTTTCCAAGCAATAGAAATGTAGATGAAGCTTGGCGTAAAATTTTCCAAATTTACATGTACAATTATTCTGATCAACGCATCAAATCTTTTTTGGAAGAATACCCTGATTATCCGTTCAAGGATGAAATTAATGAAGAATTAAATTTAGCACAACAGATTTTACTTCCCTATCGCAATGGAAATTATTACGGCTGGATGAATGCAGAAGGTGAAATTGTATCAGAAGCTAGTTATGAAGCAATTAGTTTGTACAAAGAAGGATTAGCCATGGCATCCAACAACGGAAAAATTGGTTTTGTAGATAAAAACAATAAATTGTTGATTCCCTTTGAATTTGATGAAGCAACTGATTTTGAAGACGGAAGATCAATTGTGGAAAAAAACGAAAAAATGGGTATAATCGATCGAACTGGTAAATTAATTTTTGATATAAAATTTGAGGATATCGGTAATTATTCGGAAGGATTGGTTTTCGCCAAAAAAGATTCACTTTATGGATATTACGATAAGTTTGGAAATCAGCTCATTCAAGAACGATACGATGAAGCATTTTCATTTCAAAAGGGCTACGCACAAGTTGTTGTAGGAGATTTTCAAAATTACATCGACCGTTTTGGAAATTTCTTATTTGAATTAAAATATGAAACAGTAAAACGTTTAACCGACAATTTATTTGCCTTTTATGACGGCGAATATTATGGAATATTAAACATCAGTTCCAAAATTATTCAAGAGGCAAAATACGATGATATTGCAGTATTATCAGAAGGAAGAATTGCTTTTATTTTGAATAATAAAATTGGTTATTTTGATGCTTTTGGGAATATTGCAATTCCGCCAATATTTGATTTTATACCTAATTTTACAAAACATGCTGGTTTTAGCGGTGGCTATGCAAAAGCAAGTTTAAAGGGTAAATTTGGTGTTATTGATTACATTGGAAAATGGGTTATTCCTCCTTCCTATCAAAATATTGGAGAAATTTCTGATTTAGTGTCCGTTCAAAAAGATGGACTTTGGGGGTATGTGGATTTGCTGAATAAGGTAATTGTTCCTTCGACTTATGATGAAGCTAGAAGTTTTGACAATGAATCTGCAATCGTTTCATTTAATAAGCGTTACGGAATTTTGAACACAAAGGGAACGATTGTTGTACCGATAATTTATGATGAAGTAATTAAACTCAATGATAAATTGTATGTTACTAGATTGGGAGATGTAAGCACTTTGATTTATAAAGATGGAACGTCTTTAACTTCTGAAAAATACACGCAAATTAGAGCTCTAAATAAGGAATATATTTTACTAAGTTTGGATTCTGAAGGTAACAATGAAGTACATTATTACAATATCATGGAGAAAAAAATAATAAAGCCAAAAAAATAAATGTCAAAATTTTTCGATTTTATTGATAAACACAAATTTGGGATTCTTGCAGCATTTGCAACTTACATTGTGCTGTTTATGTATTTCCAGATGGAAACATATCAAAAATTTTATGAAATTCCTGTGTGGGACGAAAAAGCAGAATTAATTAAAGACGAAGAGAAAGAAATTGAAATTAAACCAGAAAATATTGAGCAAAATCCACAATTGGCACAAGGCGACGTGAAAAATTTATCTCGAGATTTGAATGATGATCGAAAAAAGTCTACAAAAAATTGGGATGAAAATAAATTGAGCAAGCAAATTGAGGATAAAATTAAGAAGGAAGAGGAACAATATAAAAAAGAAACTGGTGGCGAGGCAAAACGAGATAAAATTATCAAAGACCTTGAAAATCAAAAGAATCAACAAAAAAACACGAACACAAATAAAGCGAATACAAATACAACTTCTGGAGGAAGTACTGCTTACAAAGGCTCTGTAATGGTTGATTGGCAGCTGGATAAACGTGATCCTCATCAAGGAAATAATTGGTATGTTAGAAACCCGGGATACACCTGCGGAGATAAATCTAACGGAGTTGTTACAGTGAAAATTAAAGTGGATCAAAGCGGAAAAGTAATTTCTGCAACTTATTTAGCTGAAAGTTCACAAAACGCATCTTCTTGCATGATCGAGCAGGCAAAAAAATATGCATTAATGTCCCGTTTTTCTTATTCTGCAAATGCCTCCAATTCACAAGAAGGTAAAATTATTTATACATTTGTTGGACAATAAATGTAATGCTTTTTCAAAATAAAATTTCAAGATACAAAATTAAAAATCATTATGAATACAGAAAATCCACTATTAATTCCCTTTGATTTAGCCCCATTTTCAAAAATAAAGAACGAACATTTTTTGCCAGCTTTTGAAGTACTTATTCAGGAAACAAAAGATGAAATTAATGCCATTTGCGAAAACCCTGAAAAAGCTACTTTTGAAAATACAATCGAAGCATTGGAGTTTTGTGGTGAACAATTAGATCGCGTTTCCAGTGTGTTTTTTAATTTAAATTCTGCTGAAACGTCCAAAGAAATGCAAGAAATTGCACAAAAAGTTTCACCTTTATTGTCAGAATTTAGCAATGATATCACTTTAAATGAAACTTTATTCAAACGTATCAAGGAAGTTTATGATGCAAAAGAAACGCTCAATCTAGATGCAGAACAAAGCATGCTTTTGGAAAGAAAATACAAAAGTTTTTCTCGAAATGGAGCCAATTTACCGGAGGATAAGAAAGAAATTTTACGAGAAATCGATAAGGAGTTGTCAAGCGCACAATTAAAATTCAGCGAACATGTTTTGGCAGAAACGAACAGTTACGAAATGCATATTTTGGATGAAGCTCAATTAGCTGGACTTCCTCAAGATGAAAAAGATGCTGCGGCAATGATTGCCAAACAAAAAAACAAGGAAGGCTGGGTATTTACCTTGGCTTATCCAAGTTACATTCCTTTTATGAAATACGCGGAAAATCGTGAGTTGAGGAAAAAATTGGCCTTGGCTGCTGGATCTCAAGCTTTTAAAAAGGATGACAATAACAACGAGGAATTAGTGTTGAAAATTGCCAATTTACGATTTAAAAGAGCGAATTTATTAGGATATAAAACTCATGCTGATTTTATTTTGGAGGAACGTATGGCTCAAACGCCAGAAAAAGTGCTTTCTTTTTTGGAAGATTTACTACAAAAAGCAAAACCACATGCTGAGAAAGAATTAAAAACATTGAGCGAATTCGCCAAAGAATTAGACGGAATTGAGCAGCTAGAAAAATGGGATTCTGCTTTTTATGCTGAAAAACTAAAAAATAAACTATTTAACCTTGATGACGAGAAATTAAAACCCTATTTTCAATTAGAAAAAGTAATTGACGGAGTTTTTCAAGTGGCTAAAAAGCTGTATGGTCTTGAATTTAAACTAGTTGATACTATTGATAAATATCATGAAGAAGTAAAAACTTATGAAGTTTATGGCGAAAACGGAGAATTGATTTCTATTTTTTATGCAGATTTTCATCCACGGGAAGGAAAAAGAAATGGAGCCTGGATGACTTCTTTTAAAAATCAATATTATAAAAATGGCGTAAATGTACGACCACATATTTCCAATGTTTGTAACTTCACAAAACCAACTGAAAGTAAGCCTTCTTTGTTGACATTCAACGAAGTAACTACTTTATTTCATGAATTTGGCCACGGACTACACGGCATGTTGGCAAACACAAAATATCCAAGTTTATCAGGAACAAATGTTTATTGGGATTTCGTTGAATTACCGAGTCAGATTTTAGAAAACTGGTGCTACGAGCAAGAATGTTTGTCCTTATTTGCAAAACATTTTGAAACAGGGGAAGGTATTCCAATGGAGTTTTTACAAAAAATTAAAGAATCAGCTAGTTTCTTAGAAGGAATGGCTACCGTGCGACAAATTAGTTTAGGACTGATTGATTTAGCGTGGCATGGAATTGACCCAAGCAATGTAAATTCTGTGAAAGAACACGAATTAAAAGCAATTGAAAAAACGAAATTATTACCAGATGTAGCAGAAAATTGTACAAGTGTATCCTTTTCACATATTTTCCCAGGAGGTTATTCTTCAGGCTATTACAGTTACAAATGGGCAGAAGTACTTGATGCAGATGCTTTCGCTTACTTCAAAGAACATGGAATTTTTAATCGTGAGATAGCAAATTCTTTTAAGGACAATATTTTAAGTAAAGGAGGAACGGAAAATCCATTGGTTTTGTACAAACGTTTTAGAGGTCAAGAAGCAAATGCCGATGCCTTGTTAAAACGTGCAGGATTGTTGCTTTAAGTGATTAAACTAAAGTTTTTTTGACTAAGTTTTTCTCACATCTATTCATAATTAGGCTATGCTTAACACGCTCGTAGCATCACATATAAAAAGTCATAAATAATTCAGTCCCAATAATTATCAAGACTGAATTGTTTTAGGCTAAACAACAGAGATTAACCCAACTTGCAGCTCAAATGTTAAAAAAGTACCATTTTTTGTTAAAATTTG
>CAZHLZ010000207.1:0-7017 GCA_964532475.1 uncultured Chitinophaga sp. | reverse complement strand
AGAAAATTTACCATTTTCAACTTTCTTGATGGCCACTCTCCATTCATTTTCAAAAGGCGCTGAACTCAAAGAGTATGAACGTCTTAAATCTTCACCATCAATTGTTGCTCTTAAAGTTAAATATTGTCCTGAAATAAAGGAATAATCTGATTTTAAGTCTGAGGGAACATCAAAAGAAATGGAAACTGTATCGTTTGCTTCTTTTCTGATATCAGCAATTTTTAATGTGTGAAAAGTTGGAGTCATTTTTCGAAATTTATGCACAAAAATAAGCATTTTTTTAAAATATTCGGTGTAGAAATTAAGATGGAATATTTCTAAATAATTGTGGCACGAAAACATTTTTTTCAAATTAATTCACCTAGCCCTGATTGAAATGGAAATCCTTTTTTGTTTTGTTTTTCCAAAACAGAAAAGATTGAAATGGAAAGCAGGAAAAGCTTCAAAAGAAAGCCAAGTTAAATTTTACTTGCTACTGGTCAAAAAAAAGCTTTAATTTTGGAACTACAAAAATGGAAAATTTTCAACTGCAATTTAAACGAGTATTTAAGTCTCAATTTGATTTTGAATTAACTGAAAGTCAGAATCTTGCTTTAGATTATTTTTCGAAATTTGCAGAAATCAGTGACCAAAAGGAGATTTTTATCTTGTCTGGATATGCAGGAACAGGAAAAACAACTTTGGTCGGGAATTTTGTAAAAACTTTGAAGCATTTTAATCGCTACTGCAATTTATTAGCTCCAACTGGTCGTGCGGCAAAGGTTTTTTCAGGTTTTGCAAACCAAAAAGCATATACGATTCACAAAAAGATTTATCGTAAACAAAAAGTTGATAACGGCAGTATTCAATTGGCATTGGCTCCAAATTTGTCAAAAAAAACATTGTTTATTGTAGATGAAGCCTCCATGATTCCTGATTTTTCGAGTGATAAAAACGGAGTTGTCTCAGAAAGAAATTTATTGGAAGATTTAATTCAATTTGTTTTTTCTGGTGAAAAATGTTCGCTCATTTTTGTGGGAGATGAAGGACAGCTTCCGCCAGTTGGTTCTGATTTTTCACCAGCCTTAAATGCGGAATATTTACGCAATTATTTCCCACAATTGAACATTGAATCTTTGAAGCTAAACGAAGTTTTACGACAGTCGAGTGATTCTGACATCCTAAAAAATGCTACAAAAATTCGTTCCTTAAAGTCTGGTGGGAAATTAAAGTTTTCGCTCAAAAAAGGAAGTGATGTGGAACGAATCAATGGACTAGAATTTCAAGAATATTTAGAAAATTCCTACGATAATTATGGTTTAGATGATACAATTATAATCACTAAATCGAATAAACGGGCAAATGCTTACAATCATGAAGTGCGACGAAGGATTTTATTTCAGGAGGAAGAAATTTCTTCGGGCGACGTAATTATGGTTGTCAAAAACAACTATTTTTGGATCCCTGAAACTTCAGAAGCAGGATTTATTGCCAATGGTGAAATTTTACGCGTAAAAAAGGTACTACGAAAAGAGGAAATGTATGGCTTTTCATTTCAAAAACTGATCGTTGAAATGCTTGATTATCCTGAAATGGGAACAATTGAATTGATTGCTTTTTTGGAAACATTAAACAGTGAAACTCCAGCTCTTTCAAGGGAAGATTTGAAAAAATTATTTTTCGAAATAGAAAAAGACTACGACGATGAACGCAATAAGAAAAAGCGTTACGAAAAAATATTGGCTAATCCATATTTCAATGCTTTACAGATAAAATTTGCTTATGCAATCACCTGTCATAAAGCACAAGGCGGACAATGGAATCATGTTTTCTTGGATCATGGTTACCTGACAGAAGATATGCTAGATGATTCATTTTACAGATGGCTTTATACAGGATTCACACGTGCAGAAGAAAAATTATACCTTATAAATTTTGATGATCAATTTTTTTGACTCGAAATAAATTCCAAAACTTTTTGCTTCCAAAATTTGTTTGTTTAAAAACTTATCTATATATTTATCAAATTAATAGATGAATAACAGACATTAATGAACAAATTATTAACTACTTTGCTTATTTTAAACTGCTTTTTTGTTGTCTTTTCTCAGGAAGATACAACGAAACGTAAAGGTAATTTGGATGAATTAAGTTTGGAGGAGTTATTAAATTTAAAAGTTTATACTGCCTCAAAAAAAATAGAATTAATCAAAGATGCACCTGCTATTATTTCCGTAATTAATTCACAAGAAATAAACAAAATTGGAGCAATTTCACTTATTGATATCATAAAATATGTTCCCGGTTTTGAGCTAAGTATGGGAAGTGACGGAAAATATCGTTTGGCTGTACGTGGATCAAGAAAAGATGGTAATATTTTAATTTTGTTAAATGGTCAGCAACTTAACGATTTTTATTCTGGTTCAGCAATTTACGACTTACCTGCTGATTTAATTGATCGTGTAGAAATTATTCGTGGTCCCGGTTCTGCTTTGTTTGGTACAAATGCCATGAGTGCCGTAATAAATGTCATTACAGTTGAAAAAACTTCCATAAATGCTGCCGTTGGAATTGCTGGAAACATCAATGTAAATGCAAATTTATTTATTGAAAAAGAAGATGGACAGTTGTCCATGTCGGCAGGTTTTGTACAAAATAACACCAATCAAAATAGTATTGAAAGGGATAAATTATACTACCAAACTTGGAGTTTGACAAATGAGGATAAAAGTTTTGAGACAAACCGCTGGAACAAAGATTTGTATTTTAACACCAAATACGAGAAAGGAAATTTCCACTTCCAACTTTTCAATATTTACCGTCAACGAGGAGCTTACGTTGGACCAACTTTTATCGCCTCGCCCGACTCAAAATACAAAAGAAATCAATTATTATCCTCCGTTCATTACAATTACAAAGTTGGTGATAATGTGATTATTACACCGAAATTGTATTACCAACATAATTTCAGGGATGCTATGCAACAAGAAGCTCCAGATGGTTATTTCTCCGTAATTTCGGGTGATACATTCGCAAATGGAAAATTATCACACGAAAAATATACAAATGCAACAATTGGTGGGGAAGTAACAATTTATATTAAGGCAAATGAAAAATTCGATTTTCTGACGGGAAGTGTTTACGAAGATTTGCGCATGAATTCCTACTATTTAGAACGAAACTATCAAATAACCGGTGACATTTACAAAGGAACATTTTCAAATTACGATTTAATTCCATTTGATCAAGATGGAAAAAGCAGGTTTGTTTTTGCTTATTACATGCAAACCAATTACAAACATAAAAATTGGAACATTACAACTGGTCTTCGTTATGATGATTACAGTGATTTTGGTCAATCCTTAAATCCTAGAATTGGTGTTACACATACTTTTTCGCCCAAATTTAGAATAAAAGCATTGGCTGGAAAGGCATTTCGTGCACCTACATTCCAAGAATTGTATGACAACACTACGCTAGGAAATGAATATGGAATCAAAGGAAATATTTCCCTAAGTAATGAAAGTATAACTACCTATGAACTAGGCAGTGAATTGTTTTTGAATGCATTTATTTTACGATACAATGTTTTTTATAACCACAATCAAGATTTGATTCGAGTTTACGATACGCATGGAGGAGGAAGTATTGGAGTATATGAAAATATTGGAAACACCTCAATTTTTGGTCATGAATTTGAATTAATTTGGAAAATAAGTCCCGCAATTCATTTTAGTGCCAATTTCTCCAATTTTATCAATTATTTTGAATGGAATAAAGAAAACGTAACTGCTGCTGACTATTCTTTTTTTGACAAACAAGAAAATTACAACAAAGAACTGCGAAATATGCCTACTATGAGAATTAATACGGGCTTGAATATAAAATACAAAAAATTGCTTTTGTTTTTAGGTTCTAATTTTGGAAATAACAGTCAAAACAATAAACGCTTTTTCTTAGAAAAAAATCACTATGTTGAAATTCCATACTATTTGCAAGGTAACTTTAATGTGGCTTATCAAGTAAACAAGAAATTATTTGTGTCCATTTCAGCAAATAATATTGGAACGAAGTTCAGTGATCCTGACGAATCAACAAATATTGATGCTTTCGGAGAAATGGGATTAATTCAACCTGGTGCCATGTATTTGTTGAATTTAAAATATGAATTTTAATAATAAATTTTTCATTCAAAAAAGCTGTTAAAAGTAAATTTGTTTGGAATAGTTGTAATTACAAAAATATTAAAGATGAATAAGTTTGTATTATTAATGTTGCTTTTTATTGTTTCAGGATTGATTTTTTCATGCAGAAAATCGGATGGAAAGCCCACTTCAACGGAGATTGGTACTTCGTCAATTGATTTAAACGCAAAAGAAACCTATATAAGAAAGTCTGAAGCAGAAATAGGAAATTTTATTTGTGATGCTTTAAAGATTTATTATGAAAATAAAGGTGAACAAGTAGATTTTGTGTTAATTAATGGAGGAAATATTAGATACAATTCACAATTGCGACCAGATGGGATTTATCCAAAAGGAATGATCACTTCTGAAATGGTGGACGAAATGTTGCCCTTTGAAAATACAAGTTATATTGTACAAATTACAGGTCAACAATTGAAGGAAATTTTAGAGCGCTCAGTTGCACAATACCCGCTTGCTAAAGGTCCTTTTTTACAATGTTCAAAGGAAATTAAGTACAAGATTGATACCCTTCAAACACCCCAAATTTTGAACATAGAAGAAACGGTAATTGAGAGTCCTGGTCATAGAATCGACTCCATCTATGTCAATGGAACTTCTTATGTACCAAATAAAGTGTATTATGTTTTATTTTCGGATTATATTGCAGAAGGAAACGATGGCTTTGTGACATTGAAAAATATGGCAATCATATACAAAAAGAAATTCTCAGATAACCAAACAAATGCTGTAAAAGATTACATCATTATCAATGGAATAATTGAACCTAAAAAAGAAGGAAGAATTTTCTTTAAATAAATGAATTTCAGACTGATTACATATATTTTTGTGCCTATTTTCTTAGTGAGTTTCATTAAGTCAACACATTATGTGTCAAACTTTAGTCAGGAAACAGATGAATATTCCGTTAAAGCAGCTTTTGTTTATAATTTCACCAAGTACATCGATTGGGAGGATGAAAAATTATACAACGCAAATCATTTTAAGATTGCTGTTTACAAGGATTCTCCAATTGAAGAACCGCTGAAAGAATTACTTGAAAATAAAAAAATAAAGAATAAAAAAGTTGAAATCGTTCGTTTTTCGGACAAAGATAATTTCGAAAAGGTTCACATCGTTTTTATTCCAAGCCAAATAAACACCAAAGATTTCAAAGAAATTATTGGAATTGAAAAAATAAAACACTCTTTAATAATAAGTGAAAAAAATGGTCGCTTAAATTTAGGAGCTGGTATTAACTTTTTACTTATAAATAATAGAATAAAATTTGAAATAAATCTGAATACCTTAAAAGAGAATAAACTAAAAACAGGTTCACAACTGCTAAAGTTAGCGGAGAAAGTTGAACAATAAACTTAATAATTTGAGTATATTTAGAAACATATCCATCCATAAAAAACTAATTCTTATTCAATTAGTTACAAGCTTTATTGTCGTGATTTTAGCTGCTTCCTTGTTTTTATTCATTGATTATTCTTACATGAAAGAAAACAAGTTTAATTCACTTGCGTCTATTTCACAAATTATTGCTAAAAATGCTGCTTCTCCTTTAATGTTTAAGGATTCTGAAGAGGCAAATGATATTTTAAAGGACTTAAATGCTGAGCCTGATATACAAAATGCAACCATTTTTGATGTTTCTAATAAACATTTTGCAGATTATTCAAAAGACAAAAATTTTGATTTTGAAAGTGTTTTAGCAAATAAAAAGACGCAAATAATCACAAAAAATTCAATGTTTTACAAAATTCCTGTATATGAAAACAAGGAATTTTTAGGAACAGTTTGCATAAAAGCTTCCTTCAACAGTTTGAACGAACAATTGATGCAAAAAATAAAAATTACATTGCTGATAATTTTGGCAAGTATTTTAATTTCTTTCATCTTCGCCTCTGTGTTTCAAAATTACATTTCAACTCCAATATTAAAACTTGTGAATTTGATGGAGAAAGTAGGTAAAACAAAAAACTTCTCACTGAGGTCTGAAATAAAAACGAAGGACGAAATTGGGATACTTTCGAATGAATTTAACGAGTTGCTCTCTCAAGTTGAAAAACACGATGATTCCCTCACCGAATTAAATTTTCAGTTAGAAGAAAAAGTACAAGAAAGAACCCAAGAATTAGAAAAAAAGAACAAAAACCTGGCTGAAGCGAAGTTAATTGCTGAAAAATCTAAACAAGTGAAGGAACAATTTTTGGCAAGTATGAGTCACGAAATTCGTACGCCTTTGAATGCCATTTTAGGTTTCCAAGAATTACTTAAAACAACGGAATTAAGTGACGAGCAAAAAGAATACATCAATTCAATTGATTTCGCAGGAAGAAATTTATTAGTGATTATCAACGATGTTCTCGATATTTCAAAAATTGAAGCAGGAAAATTTATTTTTGAAGAAGTTGAATTAAACATGAATGAAGTTCTAAAATCTGTTGTTGAATTAGTTGATTTTAGAGCAAAAGAGAAAAATTTGAGTTTATCCTATTCCATAAATTCTGATTTATCAGCAGTTTTATATGGTGATAGCGCTCGATTGACACAAATTTTACTTAATTTAATTGGAAATGCAATCAAATTTACCGAAAAAGGAGGGATTTCTGTTCAACTCGACAAAATTGATGAAAATGACTTGTATGTCAAAATATTATTTCAGGTCATTGATACTGGAATCGGTCTTTCTGAAGAGAATCTAAACTCAGTTTTTGAAAGTTTTACTCAGGCTTCCTCGGAAACCAACAGGAAATATGGGGGAACAGGTTTGGGTCTCACCATCGTAAAACAATTGGTGGAATTGCAAGGAGGAGAAATATCCGTTGAAAGTGAACTCGGAAAA
>CAZHLZ010000206.1:0-7019 GCA_964532475.1 uncultured Chitinophaga sp. | reverse complement strand
AAAGCTCTGCCCGGAAACAATTACTTTTCCTATGGTTTTTAAGGCAGACAATCAAAACAAATTCAAAATAGGGCAACATTTTGATATTTGGTATAGCCCAGAAAGGATTGATAAAAACGGTATCAAATCTTACATTGAAAAACAATTCCTATTCGAAGCATTGATATATGATTTTTATCAAGAACAGATGTACAAAATGCCTGAACACATGTTTTTTCTCTATTGGGGCAAACCCAAAGTTGAAACAATGGAAATCATCTGCAACAGGTTAAAAATTGCGAGTGACAGTGTGGTTATTATGGCTTTCTTCACAAAGGATCTAAGCACGAGAAACCTCTCATATGAGTAAGAAAATCCTTAAAGCCTGTTTTGAGAGAATTCTTGATCAGGCGAACTTGAGTTTTGACCGATTGGTTAAAGACCATTACGGTCTTCAACAAATGAAAAAAGATGGAGCTTCATTTCGCATGGAATGTCCAGATTGCAATGGAAAGAAATCCCTTGTATATACGCCTTCTAAAAGTATCATTAAATGCTTCAAATGTCACAAGGATGGTGATAGTTCGAAAGGTCCTTATGCTTGGTGTACTAAAATACTTAAAATGGAAGGTAAAGAAGCGATTGAGTATCTAGCTGATAAATTAAACATCTTAATCGAATATGAAGTCTTTGTACCTAAACTAAAAAAGCAAGTTGAGAAAGATAAGAACTCAACTACAATTGGTGATTTTAAAACATTCAGGGACGTTATGCTTGAACAAAGCGGTTTAACTATTGAGGACATTACTGGAGAAGTTAAATTGGATAACAATACTATGGCTCAAATGGTGCGTTATACCAGTGGCTCAAAAAGTGGTGATCAGATAGTAAAAGGCGATGATGTGCAGATCCATTATAAAACTCTTTATGGAACTATTGAAACTTATTATAAAAGACGTTCAAATGGTGAGATTTATGGCAAACCTATTCCATTTACCAGAACAAGAAATCGAAGACCTGAAGACCATCTGGATAAGAATGGCAAACCAAAAAAGTACGAATCGCCCTGGAACTCAGGTTTGCATATTTGGCATCCTGAGCCTCTGATTAGAAAATTTCAAACCAAATCACCTATTCCTGTATTATTTCTTCAGGAAGGAGAAAAAAAAGCTGATAAATGCACAAAGCATTCTCTTATTAGCTGTGGTATAATGGGAATCAATAATTTGATTGATGCAAATGGTTTGCATCCTGACTTCGGATTGATCATCACCCAATGTAAAACCCATAGTGTAGTTTTCACAGTTGATTCAGATTGGGAAAATAAACTTCCAAATGGAGCAAGTGAAAATATTGATAACAGGGCGAGAAGTTTTCTGACGGCGGTTCGCAAATTTCAGCAGTATTTCTATGGTTTCACCAATCAGGGAATTCATCTCAGGATTTATTTCAGTTATGTCAAGCCAAACCAATTCAATGATAAGGGAACTGACGATCTGCTTACAGTGACCTTGAAGGGTAATGAAGAGGAGCTTCTAAAGGATTATGAATTTGCGATGGCTCAGGGAGACGGACAAGGCAAGCACATTGCCTGTATTGATATTACAGGTTATACTGAACATAAATTAAAGGAATTATTTCATCTTCAAAGCAAGGAATCATTTATTGCACTTCATAAATCTGAACTGAAGGAGCGGGGAGAATTCTATTATTCCGGAACAAAATGGAAATTTTCAGATGATGATACTCTTGAGCTGGCTCAGCCATTATCCCCTGATCACATATTCTGGAGGAAAAAATCATCAAAATCCACAGGTGAAGAACGATTCGAGTTTAAACCCGATAAGTGGGTTAATGTAAGTCATGATCGCTGGTTCATTGGCCGATACAAAATGAATAAGGAATCATCGACTTACAAACTGATCATTGCAGATCCTTTGACTAAAACAATTAAGATAATTGAAAGCTTTGAGGTGATTGATTTCATCTTGAATTTTCTGTATTCCATAAATGAAATTGATGTTTACAATTGGCTTTTCAATTCAGACAAGTATTTGAACGATAAGAAAATTCAGAAGCTTTGGCATTTGAATGATATTATTCATCTTTTAAAAAATGAAAAGAACACCGGGTATATGTTTTTCAAGAATGGGTTCTGGAAAATCACTAACAATGAAATTAGGCATTATGCCATAAATGATTCTCCAGGATTTATATGGGAAGAGAAAGTCAAGGATTCTCAACCGATGCTGGATGAATCACCGCTGTTCAGAATCAATAAATCTTCAAGTGGAGAATTCAGTATGGAATTTAGAAAGGACTGGGCTAATTGTCATTTTTTACAATTCTTGTTTAACACCGGACTTTTCTGCGATCACAATCAAATTCCAACAGATAAGGAATTGGATGAAGCATACAATAACATTATGACCAAAATAACAGCATTCGGTTATTTGATGCATCATTTCTTTGATCCAAGCAATACTAAAATGATTCTGGCTCTTGATGGCAGAGACAGACAAATTGGAGAAGCAAGTGGTAGATCTGGTAAGTCACAGTTTTTTGCGGCTCTAGGCAAACTCATCACAGTAGTTTCTATCGACGGCAGAAAACCAAACCTCTTGGATGATAAATACATGTTTTCAAAAGTGACCGAACAAACAGGACTTATTTATTTTGATGACCTTGACCAGCATGTTGAACCGGGATTCTTATATGGACAAATTTCATCAGGAAAAGTTGAAAGCAGAGGAATGCATAAGGAAACAGTGATAATTCCACAAGAATACACACCGAAATTTGCTGCCTCAACAAATTATGGCCTGAAAGGGGTTATTCAAAACGATTCTTCTCTTGACAGGTTGTTCTTTATTGTTTTCAGCGGATATTACAACAAGGATCATAAACCAATTGAAGATTTTAATGGCATAAGGTTCTTTGACGATTGGGAGTATGATCAATGGACAGCATTTTACAATATGGCAGCTTGCTGTTATAAGGCGTTTTTGGAACATGGCTTAATTGAGTTTGATGACAAAAGGCAAAAAAAGGTATTTCTGGCCACTGAAATAGGGCCAACTTTTATGGATTGGGCAGATGGTTATATCCGAGAAAAGGACAACTTTGATAAGTGGCTTGAAAGACCTGCCATGCAGGATGATTACAAAGTCACAAATCCAAAGTATTCATTAAGACCAAATCAGTTCAGATTAAAATGTATTATGTACGCAAATTTTCATAACAGAGTGCTTAATCCTGATAGACTACCGATAACGAATATGGGTAGTATAGGACTTATGGGACAAAGAAAGGTAACAGATGGAAAAGAGTACTTTAAATTCGGTTATTTGAACTCAAATCCCGAATCGGAAATAAATAATAGTTCATCATTACAATCTTCCGATAATAGCGAATCTGAGCAAGAACATCTTCCGTTTTAGTAAAAATCACATTTTCATATTTTAGCCCACATTTGTTGGGCTTTTTTTTTGCAAAAAGGTTTTAAAAATCCCCGCACCCCTTAAAGACACTTAAGTGTCAGTTTCTAAAAATCGGCATTTACTTGTGCGTTAACGGCTTGTATACTTTAATTTTTTTATTATTTCTTATTCAATAAGTATAAAAAATTGTGCGGACTGTGCTATATAGGATTATGAGGGCTTTTTAACGCACACATTCCGCACAAACTAGCACACTGTTTTGTTCAGGTTGATAGAACCCCTTTGAAATCAATACATTTTCCGCACACATCAATTTTCGACAAAACATTGATATATTTGAGTTTAAAGTGTTAATTGATAGTGTTCTACAGAGTTATAAGGTTATTTTTGCAAAAAATGTCAGAACACAAATTTACACTGAGTAATTGGCAATTAGACACAGCCAAGTTTTTGAGGGAAATGGAAATTGTAATGTCCCGTGATGAGATTGTTGATAGTCTTTATAAGGTTTTTGAAGAATTGCAATATATTGACGCAGATACTGAAGTAGATCAAGAAACCCGCAAAGGGTTTGTTTTACTGAATAAACTTTTGTTTACCATAGTCAGATCCGAAACCGAATCAGAAGTGGTTCTGACGATTGAGAAAAAATAATCTGAAATTATAGTTCTCCGCATGTTTTGAATTCTCGAATAGAAAACATTGAAATAAATGTTTAATAATGTCAATATTTATATTGACATTGTAAATGTTATATATTATATTTGAGGTACATAAATTATTTTAAATGTCAAAAAAAAATCCATTAACAATTACAAGCAAGGAAATCAGTTCCATGAATGGCTTTTCAATTGCTACTGCAAGACGTGAAGTCAAACAAATCAAAGAGGAACATAAGGAAGCTGGAAAACCGATTCCCAAACGAATCACAGTAAGTATGTACGCAAAATGGTCAGGAATAAGTGAAGAAGAAATCACCAACTTTTTAAACAAATAAATACTTTAATAAAAACATGAATCAATTAGTAAACTGGACACTCACAATGTCTCAAGCCAAAGCAATAAGGGATTCCTTCAAAGCAGGCATCAATGCCATTCAGGATATGTTAGATGATCCTGATATGAAACGGGCACCTGAAGAACTCATAGAACCATTTGTAAAAGATATGTTGAAATACAAGGAATGGAAAAAATCACTCGTTTCTGCTATTAACGCTTCAAAATAATGACCGATAACGAATTCGAAAAAATCGTGAGAATAATGAAACTGTTTACCCTTGAAACTAGGGTTGAAATTGATTTCTACCTTACACAAAACAATAACTGCGACCTTAAACATCAGAGCTTTGATACCGTCTTTTTCCGTCTGCAAGGAATAATTTTAAATCACATTAACAAAATCAGTATAAATGAAACGCCCCAACCTTCTCGTCAATCATCATAACGGTTCAAGAAACTATGTTATGCCCAGAACAATAAAACCTTCAATTCTTCTTAAATTCTTTGCTTGGGTTTTTCAAATAGTACTTAAGCCTAATACATATTACGACATATATTTCAAATCAATAGTTCCTTCTGATACTATCATCAAAAAAGGAGATGTTTATCTAGATAAAACATCTGGAATAAAACTCATAGTTCTGCGCTACTCGACGTTTAATGATAACAAAAGAAAATCCATCCAGTTTTGTACACTTTATCCTTTGAAAGAGAAAGAAAAAAATAAAATAGAATTACCGCTTTATTTAAAATACTTAGGAAATACAAAATGAGAATTCGGGAATCAATCATTCAAATTTTAAAGTGGGGAGTTTTTGTAATACTTATTATGCTTTTACCTCTTTCGTTGCTCTGTCTGACTTGGAATGCAGATTGTGTTATAGTAACTCTTATGCGCTTGTTTTGTTTTTTGAGTATAACAGGTTCAATCTGGTTTTACATGATCATTATCAGAATTCTATTAATGGAAACTAGAAAGTTTTTACTTCTAAAACGCTTGGTTGAATATCAAAGAAATCGAGTTGAATAAATCTATTGGCAAGTAATTCCTGCAATAAATCAGGAATTATTTGCTTTATAAAATGATTTCATATAAAAATTAACTATTCTTTAATAGGATTTTTCAATTTTTATTCTTTAGTTTGTTCCATAAAACTAAAATTAATTAAAACTTTAATGTATTAATCTTTTGTTTGCTCTCATAGAATAACATTCTGAAAGCTATGGATACAACAAAATTTCGTATATTAGTGTCTTTAATAAGATATGAAACACTTAAAGTACATATCATTTTTTCTATTTTTCATTTTAAATAATGAGTTAACGGCTCAATGGGATAGAAGCTATGAAACAAATCCTGATAGGAAGAGAACAAACCAATGGATATTTGGAAATAATAACTTAATCAAGTTTATTCCAAATAATCAAGCTGACACATTTAAAATAAATACAGTAGAAGCTGCTACTGTATATTCAAATGAACAAGGAAGGGTTGTTTTATATTCTAATGGTGAAACTGTATGGGATTCAATGAATAATATTATTGTTTCAGGCTTATTGGGAAATACTTCCTCAAGTATGGGAACTGTATTCTATTATCATTCTCCCGATAGTACATTAATTTTATTTAACACTAATTATGTACAAAGTTCAAGCAAAGAATTAAGCTACAATGTGTTCAAACTTTCAAATACTGGAATAAATGTTATTTCGAAAAATATTGTGATTCAAAGTCAAGTATGTGAACCAATTGCGTTGATTTTCTCTGAAGATAGAATTGGTGCGTGGTTAGTTTGCCACGGTTTTAATAATAATTTATTTTACTCATATAAAATTTCAAATGGCGTTGTTTCTATGTGTCCTGTAATTTCAAATACAGGGTTTTTTAATGGTGGTAATTCTTTTGCGGGTCAGATAGATTTAAAGTTTTCAAATGATGGTAAATATCTACTAAAGTCGAATTTGAATTTTCCATTAAATGGAGATGGTGTTCAGGTTTTTTCGTTCGATGCTAAAACTGGAACAGTAAATATTTTATACTCTATACCTAATATTATGTTTCCAGTTATGGGTCTGGCATTTTCACCTGATGCAGGAATCATATATATCAATGAAAGGGATCGAGACTTAAGAGTACTTAAATTTTTACCAAATGATAGTTTAACAACAATTACTTCTATGAAATCGGAGATGGTTAATACTGGGAAGATAAAATTAGAATTACAAAATACTTTGTTTGATGAAATTGCATCAATTATGCTCGATTCCATTTTTTTAGCTTCAGTTAAGTCTCCGAATGTTTTTAATAATTTAAATATTGATAACAAAGGTATTCAGCCTAAGTCGGCTGTAACTAATACCAATGGCCTCCCCAATTTCAATCAAAGTTTTTTCTATACACCATCTATTGATTTTGCATACAAGTTCGACTGTACGAAAAATCAAATCACTTTTGAAGGTAGGGATACATTCTATTCGACTGCACATAATTGGCAAATTAAAAAGATTGGTAAACCGATTGAAGGGACATACTCAGTAAAAAATATCAATCATACATTCACTGATACAGGGAACTATGAAATACAATATATAGCAATAAAT
>CAZHLZ010000205.1:0-7044 GCA_964532475.1 uncultured Chitinophaga sp. | reverse complement strand
AGTTATGAAACCTACTACAAAAAAACAATTAACGATTGTCTCGCTCTTCGATGGCTTGGCAAACAGCTACGTTGCTTCCAAACGAGCGAACCTTAACATAAAAATGTATGCGTCAAGTGAGATTGAAAAAAATGCTCTTAAAGTTGTTGACCATCATTATCGAAATGATGAAAAATTTACAAAGTTGGGTGATGTCAAAAATGTGAGGGGAACTGATTTTCCTGATGATGGCTCTGACTTATTGGCAATTATTTCAGCACCATGCGTTGACCTCAGCGCAATTCGGAAGGAAAGACAGGGGCTCTTCGGAAGTCAGAGTAGTCTTTTTTTTGAAGCCAAAAGAGTGTTGAAAGAACTCAAAGAAATGGATGAAAAGAATGGCTCTAGCAGGAGGATTTTTTTGTTAGTTGAAAATGTTGCCAGCATGAGAAATATTGACCGTAAGCTTATTGAATCTCACTTACAAGAGCTATTTCCAGAGACTTACACTCTTAATATCGATAGTCAATTATTAAGTAGCTCGCATCGTAGAAGGCTCTATTTTACAAACATCCCTGGAGTTGAACAGCCAGAGCAAACTGGAATTAAACTTGCTGACGTTATTGAGAACGGGTATGTGGACCGTGAGAAGAGCCTTGTCTTGCTTAGCTCAAACATTACCCAATATAAATCTTCTCTTGCACGTCACTACGGATTTGGTGTTGGAACTGTCATTTACCGCACGAAGGAATTTTGTGATTTACCAGTTGAAGAGAAATTGAGGCAATTTCCAATATTACTTGAGCAATCTGGCTACAACGGTAAGCCAAATAAAAATAATTCTCCACTTGACTTCCCCAACTCAGTTTTTCGGTTACCAAAACCATCTGAGTTATGCAAAATGATGACACTACCTCACGATTACCTTGATATAGAAGGCATTTCGACCACTTCAAAGACCTCAATGATAGGGCTTTCTATTACTGTGGATGTAGTTAAGCACATTTTGAGCTATTTGCCAGATGACCTTAAGAACGATTAAAACTAACCCTTAAAATCAAATTAAAATGAGCAAGATACTATACAAAAAATACAATGGATATGAAATTCCGATTGCGGATGTTTCAGTAAAAAGAACCAATTATTTAGACCAAAAAAATGAGGCTGTTACAGTTATAAAAATTCTGCACGCTGGAATAGGTTCTGACGAAGACGTTTTTTTATTTTTTCACAATAAACTACTTGACGAGTGGATTCTTGACATAGAAAGAAGCCTCATATCAATGACCCGAAAGAGAAATTGCCGACTTCAAGATGAGGTTTATTCTAAATTTTCCAGAGACGAACCGATTGAAATTCAGCAGTTTGCAGACATGATTTGTGACACCCACTTCGACATTTTCATCGAGAGTAACTATACCAATAAAATCAAAAGAGGTGGTATCTTCAAACGTGTATTTAGTAGAATTTTATTCTGGAAAAAGTGATTTCAACCTAAGTGACTTTTCAATTCAGTCAAATTAATTTCAAGTTATTTTTCTTTTGCCCTTGATTTTTGTAATGGAATTGTTTACTATTCTTTTATAGGTTAGATTTTTTCTTGTATAAGTCCAAGTAACTAGAAAAATTCGTCAAATAGATTTTCTTTCTTGAAGGAAAATTGTAGCACAATTAAAAAAGAAATAATTTAATAATTATATTCAATTAGAGTTGACCAAGAGAGGCGTGCTACCCTTGATTAGTCAGCTCTTTTTGATTTAAACAACTTACGATGAATGTAGCACCAACAGGCTCAACCGAGCCAATCAACTATTTAGCTGTAAATCAGCCAGACCCATTCTTATTTAACACAACCAGTACCAGTGGTATAATTTGGAGAAATGAATCAAGTGAAATTGATAGAGTACCTTTATATATAGAATTCCCAGAGGAGAAGAGAGGAGAAGAGAATAAGAGATTACTTCGATACTTTGTAGGTAGTAACAACTACTACAACTCAATAATAACAAGTGTTTCAGAAGATTTAGAGCCACCAATTCACTCCAGACAGCCCCTATTTTTCAAGGGCTACAATTCAATAAAAGTTCCAGTGAAAGTAGAACGAGTTCTAAGAAGATATGTTTCAAGCTCAAGCCTTAAGGAAATCCATCCAGACAAAGAAGTGGCAATTGAAATGTGTCTTGTCTTCTTGAGTAATCTCTCAGACACCTATTTCAGAATGAAGGGAATTGGATATGACCCTGACAGTTATGAACTTCAAGGTTGGAAAAATCTTTCATCAGAAATCCTTAGAAGTCAATTCGCAGAACCTGAGACTTACAAGAAAGTTGCCAAGGCATTAGTTGATGGCTCTGGCAAGAAAGGAGCCATAATTGAATGTGATAATTGGTTCATCGAAGGTTATAAGTGTTATTCCTATCGACTTGCATCAAGTTATCTTTGCAAGGGTATCGTAGATTACAAATTCACAACTGATTACATAATCAAACTCCAACAAAAGAAAATAAATAATCGACTTGCTGAATGCAAAGAAAATATAATTTGTAATCACCTCCTTTCCCTTTATCCAATGCTTACAATGCCTACAAGAAATCAAATGCTTATTGAAGGTAAAAGACTTGTCAAAAAACACGAGACAAATAGAAAAGGAAAGAAATATACCCTCCTTGGAAATAAGAAAAAAGACTATTGGAAAGATTCAGACAACCGTGTTTTCATCGAGGACCACATAGCTTTATTTGAGTATCTCACAAGTGATGGGTTTCTAATTCCAACAGCAGGAGGACCAGCGAGTGGACAAAGAATTGTTGATTCATTTACTCTTTGTCCAAAGTGGATAAGAAAGCTAATCACAATTGATGGCGAACCTATTTCAATAGTGGATTTCTCTTGTCTTCACCCGAACCTTGCAATGAGCCAATATAAAGGAAAAAGTCAATACTTAACGCATCTTGGAGTTTCTGAGGAGATTGGAATACATAAAGATGAGGTAAAGGAAGAACACATCTCTTTTTTCAATAAGATGGAAACACAAATGATTAAATCTAACCTCTACGAACATTATTCCACCAAGGAAGCAAAGATGCTTGAAAATCTCCTTCTTGATAGAGAATTGAGCATTCATGGTCACAAGCAGACCTCTCGTGTTCTTCTATCTAAGGAAGTTCAGATAATGAAAGATGTCTTTTCAGAACTTTCAGCACAAAACATTCTTGCTGGATATGTTTATGATGCTGTCTTTTGTAAGGAATCTGACAGCAAAAAAGTTAAAGCTATTATGGATGAAGTTGTCTTGAGAAATGGTGTTTATACAACTGCAAAGATTGAGGTTTAGAATCTAAACAACGATTTCCATGACACACCGACCTTGAACAGTCATAATAAACAAGTCAAATCCTCTATTTGTTTCAGTTTTGAAGAACTCAATATTTGAGCATCCGTTGAACTTCTTGTATTCGTTCCATGAGTCCATTGTAAAAAGATGTTTTTCGAAAAAGCCTCGTGTTACAGGAATAACTTGGTCCACAAAAAGTTCATGTTTAAATTCCCAGAATCTCTGGAACATTACTTCAAGATAGTAGTGCTTCACTGGGTTTAAATCCCTTGAAATGATTGCTCCTGGAAACAAAGCAGAGTCATTCCAAAGCTTTAGAAGTTCTGCTAGAACTCTTGCAGGAAATACCCTTCCTTGCAAGATTTCTCTAGGATAAACATATTTTGAAAGGCTTGGGTGATTTTCAACAGATAGAGACAAATTTTCAAGCAACTGCATCTGCAACTCAAAGCTCTCCAACCTTTTATTTTGGCTCTTAATCAATTTGCATATTCTAGGATTTGCCTGCTCTAAAAGTAATATTGGTAAATTACTAAATAAAACTTTCTTACTCAAATATCCAACATTTTGCTTGATGATGAGGTGATAATCAACTTGACCCATTTCGTTCTTATGTGCTAGAATGCTCATACCTTTCAGTTTAGAAATAATAATTCAGGACAATCGCATGAAAGTTCTAGTCTCACAATTCCATAAGGTAATTTCTTCTCTTGATGGTGGTCGAATAGGCACTCAATCTTGTACCACATTTCCTCCTTTAAGTTCTCCTCTAACTCCATCAGAATGATTGTTACATTGAATAAAAGTTCCCTATCTGTTTTACCCATTGTTCTGCCTTCCAAAATCAAAGAATTAATTTGCTTTGTTGACTTTAAATAGTGATTCAGGAATAACTGTAATATTTGATTGGAATTTCTCATCACAATTATAACAAGCGAAAAGTTAAAAGTTATATTAACCAGTGGATATTCAGTAGCTTAGTATCAATGAATCCGAAAATTTTAAAAAAAAGCCAGTTGAAATTTTTTGATGAAAAGTCTTTATGAATTGAGAAAGGACTAGCACCTTGTCATTTTTATATATAAAAAGCCCAATTTTTGATATTAAAACATTGAATATCAATCGTATATAAACTTAAAGTCAAATTAGCTAATCTCTTAATTATCCACTACTTACAAAAGTTAAGGTAAATTTCATCTTCCAATTCATGCATCTGAAACGATAATTTTTTGCCCTAAAAAAAATTGCTTCTTTCAATGGTTGAGAATTATCCTACAAAAAAGTAGAAAAAAAATTTGAGACACCTTGAACGTTGGATAGGGGGCACTTCCTTTTTTGGAGCTTAATTTTCGACCCTAATTTTGACCTCTAATTTTGACCCCCAATTTAAGCCTACAATCCAATAAATGGGTTATCAATGTCCAATCGTTCAAGAACCAACTTGCAACTATCCCTTTCAACAATAACAACCATTTGAATGGTCTTGATTGTTGCATTAATTGTGGTCTGATAAATAAGTGTAATTTGACCTTTATCCTCGTTCTTAGCCTTCAACTCAAGCGGATATGAGAATTGCATAACTCGAAAGAAATGAAGCAATGTATTATCCCCAAACTTGGTTCTTGTCTCTGATGAACTAAACTTTAGCATTCTTTCATAATCTGATGTTTTATGACAGAATTGGAGGAACTCACCAAAGTTGGAACCCATAAAAACACTGGGATTATTTAACCTTAAGACTTCATCAATTGTTTCAATTGCTGGAGCAGGAACTCTCTTGTTCTTGGAACCGTCACAAGAAATTAAGCTTGCTAGGATAATCATTGAAATTAGTGTCTTTTTCATTGATTTCAATTATTGATTTATAATTTGATAAACGATAACAAATGAAAAGTTAAAAGTTATAAAAAAGGCTCCCGATTGTTTGGGAGCCTTGAATCTAAAATTAGAAAATGTTACTTACATTTTTTACTTAATTCCAATTCCTTTTCCTTGTTTATCTTAAAAGTTTCTTTCAAGCCAAGCTAATCAAACTGCTCCCTGTACTTGCAAAAATCTTTTGTTTCAAGATTGATAGTATTTTCATAAGATTATTTAATTTTTCTGTTTAAAATTAACAATTAATTTTTACTTAATTTTTACGCACCTTACAGGTGAGCTGTGATGAACAATCATGTGGCTTGTTGCTGTTCCTTTTTCTTCTTCTGTCAAAACTGGTCTCACTAAGTGATTATTATCAATTGAACAACCAAAATCCGCAACAGTTGTCGTATCTGACACCATTACCCAAAAACTCAGCTTATCTTCCATGCTTCCGTAGTCCAAAATAATTTGGGAAGGTAAGGCATCAAAACCTGAAAAAGAAATATTATTATTTTGATTTAGCTTTTCTCGACAAATATTCTTGACAACATCTCTTTTCCACAGAATTCTTTGGTCAAACTTTTTCTCTCTTTCTAATGATTCTGTCATATTTTTCCAATCAATATCTGTTGATACCTTCCAACCTTCAGGAGCTAATCCTCTTGGGTCAAGGAGTGCATAAATGTTATAGATTTTACCATATTTTCTTTCTTCACGTGCTTTTAGTGGTCCTCCATAACCATTGTCGATATATTCTATTACATAACTATATGCAGGTATTTTGTTTTTTAAAGCCATCTGCCATTTCGCATTCCAGTCTTTATCATAATCCTTCCCTTCAAGCCCAATCTCCATTATGGAATCACCATTTCTAAAGGTTGAGACATCCAGATTTTCAGCCATCCATTCACTTGAACCAAAAAGGACAGTTCGATATGTTTTTTGACTTTTAGGCTCAAGGAAACTCCCATATTTGGGTTCTTCAATTTTTGTTTCCTCAGCTGGAGTATCTGATTTTTTCGTTGATTCACTTGAACAGGAAAGAATTGAATATCCTGTCGACAAAATGAAAATTGAAATTGTTAGCTTTTTCATTGAATTTGATTTTTTTGGTTCGTAATTTACTGACATCCTTCGTATTCAATATTGAAATGGCTTACGAGAACTTCTTTATTTTTTATTGTCATTTTTCCTCCACAACATAAAGCATCATCTTTGGTCATGTCAATGGTAATATTATTTCCTACTTGTGTAAATTTGACATCTTTTTTTGTGTCAAAACCAAGAGCCACAAATGATATTTTTGGTTCTGATAAGTCACCAACTATTTCAATTTTATCAAGGCTCTCAATGTCGTAGCAATATGGCAGATTGTTTTTTTCTACTTTCTTCTTCTTTCCATCAAAAATCCCGTAGATGGTTATTGAGGGAGTGTCTTTTAATTTGACACCTTTATTCGTAAATGAAAGGCAAAAAAGCCCGATTATTGCAAATAATTTAATTGATTTTTTCATATTTATTTTGATTTGGTTTATTTTTGATTTTTGATGAATTTTAATGCAGTTTCATTATCCATTGAAGACATTTTGCTATCCATATAATTTAAAGCTCTACTGTGTTGCTTAAGGTCTGGTCTTGACATCATAAAATCAATGTGGGCAGTTCCAGATATGAATTTTACGGCTTGTTCATTCGTCATATTAGTCATCTTGGCATCACGGTACTCAAGAACTCTTTCGATATTTGATTTTGTATGTGAACCGCTAGAAGTAAACCACAAGTGTGGATTTTGAGAAATTTCCCATACAGCAGAAAAAAACATTCCAATGAATCTGAATAGTCCTGTTCTCTTGTCTTGCAAGGCACTC
>CAZHLZ010000204.1:0-7056 GCA_964532475.1 uncultured Chitinophaga sp. | reverse complement strand
ATTTATTTAGATCCAAAGGGTGAACGGTTCTTAGATGCACAGTTTTACGCTCCAACAAAATACTTTATGGGTATTAAATTTGACACCTTCTGGGCAAATATGATCGTTATTTGGTTAGTTGTTGTTTTATCAGTAGTTGCACTTTACTACGATCTATTGAGAAAGTTATTAGAAATATTCAATAAAACTAAGGCAGAATAAATTGTTACGTAGTGTAGTTTTCGGTTTAGTTACTGTTTTAACAATTGGAGTTGTTTCTTGCGGAATAACTTCAGTTGTTGAAGAAGAAGAAGAGGAGGTTCATGAAACCTTACTTAAAACAAAAACTATTGATTACACCCTAACAAGTCTTAAAGGTAAATTTGAAAGCAAAAAAGGTGTGATGAATCCGATTTCTTGTTATGGCTATAACATTGGATTATTAAAAGCTTCAAATGGAAGTGAATATGTTGTTTGCTTTGATCAACTTAAAAACTCGAAGGATTTGGATGTTAATTGTGACGATGAAATTAGTGTAATTGGTGATTTTGAAAGCAAAACGATAAAATCTAATGGTTCTTGTCCAGCTGGAACTATGGAAATCTTTTATGTCAAAGAATGGGAATGCAAATAAATATTGTAATTTAAAAAACATAAAAAAAGCATGTAAACTGATTACATGCTTTTTTTATGATTTGATTTATTTTTTTACATCAACATTCCACCACAAACATTGATTGTTTGACCAGTTACATAAGCTGACATTTCTGATGCTAAGAAAACACATACGTCTGCTACATCTTTTGGTGAACCACCGCGTTTCAATGGAATTGAATTTCTCCACTCTTGTACCACTTTCTCATCTAAAGCAGCCGTCATTTCAGTTTCAATGAAGCCTGGTGCAATTGCATTACATCTAATGTTTCTAGAACCTAACTCTTGAGCAATAGATTTAGTAAAACCGATCAAACCAGCTTTAGAAGCTGCATAATTTGATTGACCAGCATTTCCGCTAACACCAACTACTGAAGACATATTGATAATAGATCCTTTTCTTGCTTTTAACATTGGTTTTTGTACCGCTTTTGTTAAATTGAAAGCAGATTTAAGATTGGTATTAATTACTTCATCCCATTGCTCTTCAGTCATTCGCATCAATAAAGTATCTCGTGTGATTCCAGCGTTATTGATTAGCACATCAATTGTCCCAAATTGAGCAACAACTTCATCTACAAGGCTTTGAGCTTGATCGAATTTTCCTGCATCAGATTTAAATCCTTTTGCAACTCCACCATTTGCACATAATTCTTTTTCAAGTGCAATTGCTTTTTCCTCTGAAGAAATATAAGTAAAAGCAACAGTTGCGCCTTGTTTTACACATTCTTCTGCAATTGCTTTTCCAATCCCTCTTGAGGCTCCAGTGATTAAAACAATTTTACCTTCTAATAAACTCATAATTTTATTTTTATAAAAAACCAAAGATACGAATAAAACTTTTTTCTACTAATATTTATTTAAAAAACATTGTAAGTACTTTACAATTAGCTTCTAAATGAAAAAAAAAATGAATTTTTCTTAACTTTTTTTTGTTTTTATTGAAAATTGGTTTATATTTGTCCTAGGTTTAGTTGTAAAAGGTAGGTTAGGTTAGGTTAAAGAGAGTGGAACGCTAGTTTCACTCTTTTTTGTTTAAAAGCATTTTTATGAAGTGTTTTAATTAAAAAAGTCCCAAGTAAGTCCTAATCGAATGTAAAATGGAGTAGAAGGAATAGATTCAAAAACATACATATCTTCCTGTGTCCAAAAATAATTTATGTTTTCAAGTTTCAGGAAAAATCGAAATTCTTCTATTTGAAATGCCGTTGTGAAATCAATTTTATAACGGTTTGAAATTAAACTTGACTGATTTTGTAAAGTAAACATTCCAATTTCCGTTCTGTAATCCAATAAATAATTTTCAGTTTGAATGGCAAAATCTGCTGCAAGTAAAAAGTTTAACTTTTTCGCTGCAAATAATTTCTTATTAAAGATGATCCTAGTTCTAAAATCAAATTTTGGAATAAATTTTATGTCTTTCGAGAATTGATTCATGATAAATAATGGTTGTATCCTGAAATTACCAAAATGCACATCAGCTTTTAAGTTCAAACTTAGCAGGGATAAGTTGTTTAGTGTGTCATTTCTCCAGGTGTTATCAATAAAATAGTAGTTATTCTTAAAGTTCTGATGATGAATTTCTCCTTTAAGTTCAAGAGATTTATTGACTCTATAATCAGCAAGAATTTCGTTTTGTAAAGTGAATTGATTTTCAAGTTTTATTATATTCCAATTGCTGTTATTCGAAAAATAGAATCGCTGAAAAAGACTTGGTAATTCATTTTTTATTGAATTAGAATAAGATAAGTTTAATTTACTTTTTGAATTTAATTTAAGTTTAAAATAATTAGAGAATTCTTGGTTTGCACCAATAAGATTGAAACTAAATGAATTTGAAATATGGAAAGATTTTAGTTTTAGTCGCAAATTCATTAGTAAGTCAAGTTCATTTGTGTCTTTATTTTGACCCAAATTGTAATATTTCCAGTAACTATGATTTACCAATGCCTCCGCCTCAAAGTGCTTGCTGATTGTATAAATTCCTGCTGCATTTTTCACTTCAGAAACTTGAAATTGGTCCTGCGTAAAAAAGCTATCAATAAAAATATTGGAATATAGGGTACTTAAATCTGCATTACTTTCTATAAATTTTCGGTTTTGTATTTCAAGTTGATTCTGAAATAGCAATCCCAAATCTTTTAGTGAATCTTGTAGAAAATTAAAATGATTTTTGTTTGACAGCTTGAAATAACTCAGGTTCGTTTCAGCCTCTGATTTTCTGACTTTTAAAAATTCAAGTGGAAATTCTTGCACACTTTCTGCCGTATCTAATCCTCCGTTATTTGAAAAAAATGAGTTTGAATGGTAGATTTCGTTGTAGTTTTTATAAAATTTTCCTTTGTAATAAGATTTTAAGCTTAAATCGTGATTTTTGTAGTTTCCATTCCGAATCATTTCTCCCAAGGAAGAGCGATTAATTTCAATATTGATACCAAATTTTTTCGAAAAAAACTGCTGGTATTCTGCATGTAACATTTGCAAACTTTTCGACCCAAAAGAATATTGAAAGCCCAAATGGGGTAGGGAAGAGTATTTGAACTTTGTTTCTTTAATTTTTCTAAATGGAGAATTTAAACTTGAAATTCCTAGTTGGTAATTACTTTGAAAATTCCCAAATGGATTAAATAGATATCCTCCTGCATTGAGGCATAATGTTCCTGTGAAATAATCAGCTACTGAATCAATTTTTTCACCACCAGTTCGGTAGTTGTATTTGATGCTGTCTAAATTGTTATAAGAAAAGAAGTCTTGACCAAAACATTTTAGTACAAGCAACAAAAAAACTAAGGTAAGATTTTTTTTCATTCTTTATTATCACAATTTTAGCTCAAATTTAGTAAGATAAATCCTTATTTTTCTGTAAAGCAAAGAATTTAACTTTTAAGCATAAAAAAAGGGGGTAAAAACCCCCTCAAAGTAACTATACTATTAAATTACAATTTATTAATCTTAACTGCTAAACCAGATTTAAGGTTATTCGCTTTGTTTTTGTGAATAACGTTTCTTTTAGCTAATTTATCAATCATAGAAACAACAGCAGGAAACAAAGTTTGAGCCTCTGATTTTTCTGAAACTGCTCTTAATTTTCTTAGAGCGTTACGAGTTGTTTTATGTTGGTATTTATTACGAAGTTTTTTTGACTCGTTTGATCTAATTCTTTTTTTAGCTGACTTATGATTCGCCATTTTTTTTGTTTTTAATTTTTGTTAATAAAACTTGCAGCCCATAGGAGAATCGAACTCCTGTTTCCAGGATGAAAACCTGATATCCTAACCACTAGATGAATGGGCCGTATTATTTTCAGTGTTTTGCAGCCCATAGGAGAATCGAACTCCTATTTTACGGATGAAAACCGCATGTCCTAACCGTTAGACGAATGGGCCAAAAATAATTTATTTCAATTGCTATTAATTTCACAATTTCTTGCTCAATTTTCAAGACTTTTCACCTAATTCCTTTGAATTTGGAGTGCAAATATAGTGACAAATTCCGAATTGACAAATTTTGATTCAACTTTTTTTATTTTTTTTTGCAAAAAAGTTTTAGGAGAATCATTAAAGTATTCATTTTCAGTGTTAAAATAATTATTTGAAATCAAAATAATCTTCATCATCTTTTGAGAACTTAAATCCTAGTCTTTTTCCAGTTTGGAGGTTTAAGCTAGAACTAATTTCTTGAATTTGGAAAACATTTACTTCCGACATCATCTCAAATGGAGGTGTCAATAATTCAAATTGAGTTGCAAATGAAAAAGATTTGTAAAGAATATCTCTCAACAGGTCATCTGTTAATACACTTTTTTCTACATCTTTGTAATTCACTCCTAAAGCTCCTTTGCCCTCAATGAAAAAGTGTCCTTCCTTGTTGATAAAAATACGTCCAATCAAGTAGCCAGGATCTTCATTTCTTCCCTGTAATATCGATTGAGCAAGGAAATTATAAATGTAAATGATGCCGAAGTAGCCGTTATCTCGATTGTTTTTTAAATATTTTAATTTCCAAAATGGATGATTGTCTGGAAGTAAAAATACATTTGTATGTAAATGAAAAAATAGTAAATCACTTCCAACAAAAATTTGAGATTCGTATTGCCCCTTGTCAAGGTACTGCATTCGAATTCTTGAATCAGTTATTTTTTCTCGCAAAAAGTTTACTTCCTCTTGCATGATTTTTTTGAATTTGGTAAAAACTTCCAAAGCATCAGAATGGATGTCTTGTTTTAATGCAGCTTTACCCTCCAATAAATTGATGACCTTCGATCTATTTTCTTCTAACATGGTTCTCTTTTTTAGTATTTATATTCTTATTAACAGAACTTCGCATTTAATTGTTTGAATTAAGTGGAATATTCTCCTTGTCATTTAAAATTAATTTTATTATGCTTCACTCTTATTTTCTGAATTTTCTCTGAATTGAAAATATTAGATTTTTTTTTAGTGATGTACAAATATAAGAAAGGAATTGATGATGCAAAACAAAAATGCTTTTTTTGAAGATGTTTTGGTGAATGTTTCACATTGATTCTATAAAGTTATGATACCTTCTAAGTACGATGAAAAGTTAAATTTGAGAAAATTACACAAGATTATTTTTGATACTAATGAATTTGTTTTCAAGCATGAATTCAGGTTTAGTGAAAAGTTTGGAGTTGAAATTGGAAGGTTTTTATTAAATCATCATGTTATTCTTAACGTGGAAAATGTTATTTCGATTGAAAATGAAATTGATTTTTGGGAATATTATGATTTCAGTAAACTAAATTTTATTGATATTAGCTTTTGTAAAAAAGAAAAAGTGAATGGCGGCTTTCTTGTTGGTGCGATCAGTGGAGATTTCTTTATAATAAACGAGAAAAAAGATATTGTTGTTTCGACCAACATTGGTGAAAAAATTTTTACATTTAACGAGTTTATTACGTTTATTAGCTCTCTGATTAAATTATCAATTTTGAACTATATGGATGAATTAAGACCAGACTCTTTCAACAAGGAATTAAGTTCAATAAATGAAGGTTCAAATTATCGAAGTTTTTTGAAAAAATATTTTGATCCAATGTTGAATTAAATACTATTTCCATTTAGCAAATTTATTATCTAAAGATTAAATGAAATCCCTAATAAGCCTTCGCCAATACCAATCGTTTTTTAGATGGCAAGCCTGTCACCATACATTTCCCTTCTTCGTCTGGTGCATCTAATGGAATACATCTAAATGTTGCTTGCGTTTCCGCTTTAATTTTTGCTTCAGTTTCTGCCGTTCCATCCCAGTGTACCAAATAAAAACCTCCTTTTTCTTCAATTTGAGTTTTAAATTCATCGTAAGTATCCACTTGATGCATATTTTCCGTTCTGAATTGTAAAGCTCTTGTAAACAAGTTTTCTTGAATTTCTTCCAACAAATTTTGAATGTAAGTTTCAATATTATCTAGAGAAAGCGTATTTTTTTCTTTCGTGTCGCGACGTGCAATTTCACCTTTATTTTCAGCTAAATCTCTTGCTCCAATCGTAAGTCGAACAGGAACTCCTTTCATTTCGTACTCAGCGAATTTCCATCCTGGACGACGGTTATCGTCATCGTCAAATTTCACTGAAATACCTAATTTTAACAAGTTTTGTTTGATTTCCAATGATTTAGCTTCAACTAATGCAAATTCTTCGTCGTTTTTATATATTGGAATAATTACCACTTGAATAGGAGCCAATTTTGGAGGTAAAACCAATCCTTCGTCATCGGAATGTGTCATAATCAAGGCTCCCATCAAACGCGTGGAAACTCCCCAAGAGGTTGCCCAAACGTGGTCTAACTTTCCTTCTTTATCTGCAAATTTTACATCAAAGGCTTTCGCGAAATTTTGTCCTAAAAAGTGTGAAGTTCCTGCTTGCAAAGCTTTTCCGTCTTGCATCATTGCTTCAATGCAATAAGTTTCATCTGCTCCTGCAAAACGCTCACTTTCAGTCTTAAATCCTTTGATTACAGGCATTGCCATGTATTGTTCAGCGAAATCGGTGTAAACTTCCAACATTTGTTCAGTTTCCGCAATGGCTTCCCCTTTTGTTGCATGAGCGGTGTGACCTTCTTGCCATAAAAATTCAGTGGTACGCAAAAATAAACGTGTACGCATTTCCCAACGCACCACATTTGCCCATTGATTAATCAAGATTGGCAAGTCGCGGTAAGATTGAATCCAGTTTTTGTAAGTGCTCCAAATAATAGCTTCACTCGTAGGACGAACAATCAATTCTTCCTCCAATTTAGCCTCAGGATCAACCATTAATTTCCCTGGATTATTTGGATCGTTTTTTAGTCTGTAATGCGTCACGACAGCACATTCTTTGGCAAATCCCTCTGCATTTTTTTCTTCTGCCTCAAACAAACTTTTCGGAATAAAGATCGGGAAGTAAGCATTGGAATGTCCAGTTT
>CAZHLZ010000203.1:0-7076 GCA_964532475.1 uncultured Chitinophaga sp. | reverse complement strand
AATTTTCAAGCAGTTGTTGCAGAAATTAATGAAGCACAAAACGCATTAAAAGCAAATCTGAAAGAAAAATCACTTAAATTAATTGAGCAAGGAAAAATTCCAGCAGTTTTAGGAGGAGAACACTCTACCCCACTCGGTTTAATTGAAGCAATTGATTCTTTAGGAAAACCATTTGCCGTTTTGCAAATCGATGCTCATGCTGATTTACGTAAAGCTTACGAAGGTTTCGAACAATCACACGCAAGTATTATGTACAATGTGCTTGAAAACTGCCCAAATATGGAACGTTTGGTTCAAGTTGGAATTCGTGACATTTGTCAAGATGAAATTGATTTAATAGAAAATTCAAAGGGTCGAGTCAAAACATTTTTTGATTGGGACATTAAAGAAGATCAATTTAAAGGTAAAAATTGGGCATACATCGTGGAACGCATCATACATTTTTTACCTGAAAACGTTTACATTTCCTTCGATATCGATGGTTTAAGACCAAATTTGTGCCCAAACACAGGAACTCCAGTTGTTGGAGGTTTCGAATTGGAGGACATCAATTATCTATTTTTTGAATTAGTTAAAGCTGGCAAAAAAATCATTGCATTCGACTTAAATGAAGTTGCTCCAGGACAAAATGATGACTGGGATGCAAATGTGGGCGCAAGAGCTTTGTGGAATTTAGTTTGTGCTGCGGAAAAATTCAGGAGAGGATAAAATATCCAAATTAAATCAACTATTTTAATTGACTTTCTTTTAATGTGGCTTTTGTGTAAGCAATAATTTCTTTTGTGTAACATAAAGTGATTCATGTGAGCGTACTTTTGTTGAATAAACAAATAAATCATCACATGATAAAAAAAATACAAATTTTAGCTCTTTTCTCTTTGGTACTGATATCAAGTATTAGTGCACAAGAAACGAAAAAAGCTCCTTCTGCTTATGGCAATACCTTAAATTTAGGTGTTGGAATTGGCGGTTATGCAGGTTATTACGGTTATATTGGTCATAACCTTCCAGTTTTCAATATCAATTATGAATTTACCGTTGCAAAAAACTTCACTTTAGCACCTTTTATTAGTTTTTACACCTACAAAAGAACCTATTACTGGGGTGGCAATGATCACGATTACAGATACTACAATTACAAGCAAACTGTTGTTCCAATTGGTGTAAAAGGAACTTATTACTTCGATGATTTATTACATGCGGGATCTAAATGGGATTTCTATTTGGCGGGATCTATCGGTTATACCATCGTTAGAACTTCTTGGGATGATGGTTATTATGGAGATAGAAATTATTACAAAACTCCAAATCAATTGTATTTAGATTTACATATTGGGACAGAATTTCATGTAAATAAAAACATTGGTCTATTTTTGGATTTATCAACAGGAGTTTCAACAGTTGGAATTGCAATTCACTAAAGAATATCAAAAAAAACATTTTACCTACTTATTACTCTAAACCTTTAAAATAAGCTATCTCAGGCTTATTCAAAATCAAAAAATGAATATTATTCAAAAAATCACTGCCTTAACTTTAAGTATAGGCATTTTAATGAGCGCAAGTTCATGTGTAGTTTTATTAGATAAAAAACACGACAATGGTAAACACAAAGGTCACTACAAAAGTTGGCCAAAGAAAAAACATCATCCAGGATCAGTTATTATAATCAAAGATAATAATGGCAACAACGGAAATCACAAGGGTCATAGTAAAAAAGGTGGTCACAAAGGAAAAAAATAATTTCCACTACGAAAATTAAACCCTTCAATTTACAATGGCATTTTTGCGTACAAAATAGTTAGGCGCTTTGGCGTTAAACAGTTTACAATCTTAAATAAAAAAACATGATAAAAAATATTACTAATAAACTAAAAATGAGAATTCTATTTTTAGCGCCGACCATTCTTTTTGGTCAAACTTTAGATCTTGGTGCAGCTAGTACTTATGTCCTTTTCTCTTCAAATGGTCCAATTACAAATTCCGGAATTTCTCAATTAACAGGAAATATTGGAACGAATAACGGTTCAAGTACTGGATTTGGAAATGTAAATGGTGTAATGCACGATGCGGATATTTCTAGTGCACAGTGCGCGGTTGACTTATTAGTTGCGTACAATGATTTGAATAGCAGAATTCCTGAATTTTTTCCAGCTCCTTTATTAGGAAATGGTCAAACATTAAACGCAGGTGTTTATCAAGTTGCTGGTGCATCCTCTCTAAATTTGGAACTGACATTAGATGCACAAAACAATCCAAATGCGGTTTTTGTCTTTCAAATGCAAGGGCCATTTTCAACAAATGCAAATTCGAAAGTGAAATTGATCAACGGGGCGAAAGCTTGTAACGTTTATTGGAAAGTGGAAGGTTTGCTTGATATGGCAACTGGAACAAGCATGAAAGGAACCTTAATTGCAAACAATGCAGGAATTAATTTTAACACAGGTGATACCTTGGAAGGAAGAGCGTTTTCGACAACTGGATCAATTACTTTAGACGGAATTTTAGCATACACACCAAATTGCGGTGAAATAAGCCTAACAGGACCTTTAGCGCCTGATTTAGGCTTAGCAGCTTGTTTTGGGATCTTTTCTTCAGATGGACCAGTTGTAAATTCAGGGATTTCAAATGTTTCAGGAGATGTTGGTGCAAATGTTGGTTTAACTTCAGGATTTGATCCACTGCTAGTTTCAGGAAATATTCATCCAATTCCAGATGCATTTACAGCAAGCTGTGCCTCCGATCTATTGCTTGCGTACAATTATTTAAACGGCTTAACTGCTGATATTGAATTACTTTATCCAGCACAATTTGGCGGAAACTTAGTTTTAACACCTCATACTTATGTATTAAATGGCGCAACAACATTTACAGATACTTTGTATTTAGATGCAAGAGGAAATGCTGATGCAATTTTTGCTCTTAAATTAAATGGCGCTTTGTCCACAAGTACCTTTTCGAAAGTAATTTTAATTAATGGCGCTTTAGCAGAAAACGTATATTGGATGGTAAATGGAGCTGTTGACATCAATGATTATTCAATTTTTAAAGGAAATATCATTTCTCAAGGAGCAATCAATTTGTACTCAGGAACAACAATTTATGGTAGAATTTTATCAGGAGTTGGTGCAATTGAAACAGTTGAAATTAATAGCTTAAGCACGATTTCTGCAAATTGCGACATGAATGTAGGTAAAACTGAATTAACAAATTCTAATGGAACTACAATTTTCCCCAATCCTTTTGAAAATCAAGTTAATGTAAAAATAAATAATTTTGAAGCAACAAATTTGTATTCCTTAAAAATAAAATCGAGCTTGTCTCAAGAACTTTATAATCAAAAATTGATTGGAAATAATTCAATAATCGAATTAAACAACTTTCCTTCAGGGATTTACTTTTATGAAATTTCTTCGAATGGCTTAGTTATTTCCACTGGGAAATTGATCTCAATAAAGTAAATAATACTTATTATTCTAATTCCCAATGCTTTTGTGTTGGGATTTTTTTTGCATTATCAAATATGCTTAAAAAAGGAATTAATGCTTCAGAATCTTGATTTCTGTTGCTCCTTTTCCATATTCCAAGTAGGAAGCATCGTAAAACTCAATATATTCTTGGTTCGCTAAGAAACTACGAATTTCATTTTTCAAGACCCCTTCTCCAACACCATGAATAACGACTAATTTTTCAATTTGATTGGATTTAGCTTTGCTAAAAAAACGCTTAAACTCCTGTAATTGTGTTTTCATGATATCAAAATTGGACATGCCACGATGATCATCAGTTAGTGATTCGATGTGTAAATCTAATTCCCAAAAATTCTTTCTCTTTGAATCTGTTTTGTCTTCTAAAATGGTATAATTGGCTTTCTGCTTGTTTTCTTCCAATTCTTTATTCGGAGGATTAATATCATCTTCATCAAACTCACCGTGAATCTTAACCAATTCACTTGCCAAATAAACTTGATCAAAACCGTCAGAATCTTCAATCCTAATTTGATGTGCATTTATTATTTCTAATACCTTTCCTTCTCCCTTTTCATGCAAAAAAAGTACCCTCTCGCCTATTTTGAATTTATTCATAAGGTAAAATTACAAAAAAAACGCCCTTCCAATGATGAAAGAGCGTTTAATATTATTATTTAATTGGCTATTAATTGATAACTTTATAAATTACCCTTCTACTTTTTGCCATTTTCATATCCTCGTCGTCACCTTCTTGGATTTCAGTATTTTCTCCTTCAGCTCCCATTGGAGATTTTGTAATTCTACTTTCAGGAACACCTTTGTCAACTAAGTAACGAACAACCATATCAACTCGTTTTGAGTCCATTCCTTCATATAAAGGATTTTCAATTGCTTTTTCTACTTCATTTGCATCTGAATAACCCATTACTTCCAATTTAAGGTCTTTGTTTTTCAACATTAAATCAGCAATTAAGTCTAAAGATTGAGTAGCAACTGGTTGCAATTTATTTTTTCCAAATGCAAAGAAACTTGCTTGTGCCTCAATTTTTTCTTTTGGAGTAGCAGTTTCCTTTACTAAAATTGCTCTTTGATAAATTGTCGAAGAAACTTCGTCTTCTAATTCACCAATTCCGCAATCACATTGTTTTCCTTCTTCCAATAAAGTAACTGAAACATCATCAATGTAGTAGTATGCAGCAATGATTGGTGTACCTTTAAAATCTTTTGGTTGTTTGTTTCTTTCCTCATGAGTTCCCTCGTTATTCACAAAGTTTCCAATTAAAATAAATTTTTCGCCCCCATCAGATTCAAAGGTACCGCATACTTTTTCCCAATTATAAAATGCGTTAAAAATTTTATTTTCATGATGTAAGATACTTGGAGTTTCAATTATACTTGATTTGGCATCAGTTGCGAAATCCTTTTTAGCTATAATAGCTCCAATATTATCACTTGAATACTTAGACAACTCAGCCAAAGAAACGTGAAAAGAAACACAATATTTCATTCCTTTTTTCAATGGAGTTTTTAATTTTGCTTTAATGTAAGATCTTGGCATTTTGTCGTTATACGAATAACCAACGATTCCAGCGTAATTATCACCATCTTTTGGTTCTTCAGTTCCATAGAAGTTTTTTGGCGTATTCACATCAGCAACTGTTGTGGATGGCAAAAATAAATCTGCCCTAACTCCAGTTGGAGAAGACCATCCAGTAGCCAAATCAATTGAACCTAATTTTTTAATTTTCCCAGCTGTAGCTTCAAAACTTCCATTTTCTACTAAGTTTTCAGCAACTTTTTCCTTACCTTTTCCCTTGCCTTTTTCAGTAGTCTTAGTCTGAGAAAAGGATGCCAAACTTATTGACATTACGACAACAAGTGCAGAGATTGTTTTAATATTTGATTTCATAGTCTTTAACTGTTTTTATAAAGGTTTTTACTTTTTCTGGTTGCACGTCAGGATATACTCCATGACCTAAATTTACTATATGTCGTTTGCTTTCAAACGAGTTTAACATTAATTTTGTTTCATTTTCTACTTCAGAATGAGAAGCATATAAAACACAAGGATCTAGATTTCCTTGTAAGGTTCTGCTCTCACCTACTTCTTTGCGAATATTTTCCACATCCATGTTCCAATCTAGCCCTACGGTATTACAATTTAATTTTGCAATTGCTCCAAGAGAAGTAATGGCACCTTTCGAAAAAAGTGTCAATGGAATATGAGGAAAAGCCATTTTCATTTCATCACAAATTTCTTTCAAATAACGCAAGCTAAATTCTGCATATTGTTTGGTTCCTAAAATTCCAGCCCATGAATCGAACACTTGAATCATGTGTGCTCCCGCTGCAATTTGAGCTTTTAAATATGAAATTGTAACTCTTGTAATACGAGCTAACAATTCGTGTGCCAAACTTGGATTTGTGTATAATAATTTTCTTGCTTCAGAAAAAGTTTTCGAACCACTTCCTTCCACCATATAACAAAAAATTGTCCAAGGAGCGCCCGCAAAACCAATCAATGGAACTCTTCCATCTAGTTCTTTGTTTGTGATTCTTATCGCTTCTGTAACGTACCCCAATCGTGATTCAATGTCAAAATCAGTTTCAGCATATTTCAAATCAGCTTCCGTTTTGATTGTTTTTTCAAACCAAGGACCTCTTTTTTCAATCATTTGATATTCAAGTCCCATTGCTTCAGGTACAACTAAAATATCAGAGAAAATTATTGCTGCATCCACACCTAAAATATCAACTGGTTGAATGGTAACTTCTGCTGCAAACTTTGGTGTTTCAACAAGCTCTTTAAACCCTGAAAGTGAAGCTCTTACAGCTCTGTATTCAGGAAGAATTCTACCTGCTTGACGCATCAGCCAAACTGGGTAACGCTCGATGTTTTCACCACGAGCCGCTCTTAGTATTAAATCATTTTTCAAATTCATTGGAAGCAAAGATAAACATTTGACTAAAAATAGGAAGAAAAATTTAAAAAGATTTCCACTTTTGATTTTTTATAAGCGTGATTATTTTTAAATTTACTTGGTTATTAGGACTAAAAAATAACCCTTACGATTTCAAAACCTCTTCAATTGCCAAAGTAAGTTCGATGAAGTCATCCACAGACAATTGCTCTGGTCGAATGGTCAAAAACCTGTTTTCGAAAGGTCTATCTTGAATAAATTGTTTGATGGTATTTCGAATCATTTTTCTACGTTGATTAAAACAAGCTTTTACTATTTGAATAAATAACTTTTCATCACAAGGTAAAGAATCACGTTCATTTCTAGTCAAACGAATTACACCAGATTTCACTTTTGGAGGAGGATTGAATGCATTTTCATCAACTGTAAAGCAATAAGAAATGTCGTAAAACGTTTGCAACAAAACGCTGATTATTCCATAAGATTTACTTCCTGGTTTTTCCGCAACACGAACTGCCACTTCTTTTTGAAACATTCCCATAATTTCAGGAATTTGATTTCGGTGCTCAATGCATTTGAAAAGAATTTGCGATGAAATATTGTAGGGAAAATTTCCAACTACAGCAAATTTTTCCTCTCCGAAAAGTAATTCAGGTTTGATTCTTAAAAAATCTTGTTCTATTAT
>CAZHLZ010000202.1:4143-7116 GCA_964532475.1 uncultured Chitinophaga sp. | reverse complement strand
ATTTTTTATTTAAAATCTATTTTGTGAAAATTGTTAACCGAAAATGCTGAAAAATAGATTCTTGGGTTTAATTCCAAAGGATTAAACAAAAATGAATCTTGAAAAATATGGAACGCTAGGAAGTGGAATTCATGCCTCTTTGAAAAGGTAGAAAAAAGCTATACATAAATTATTTTTCTCTGTGAAAAATAGTCTACAAATTGAGAAGATTTGGAAAAATGAAATTACTTCAAGCCATCAATTACTTTGTATAGGCTCTCTGAAATTTCATCCACGGTTCCTAAACCATTGATAGATACAAATTTGTTTTGATTTTCGTAAAAAGATTTGACTGGAGCAGTTTCTGTTTTATAAACATGAATTCTGTGCGCAATTACCTCCGGATTCGCATCGTCAGGTCGGCCACTAAATTCCGCTCTTTTTAACAAACGCTGCTTCAATTCTTCTTCTTCCACGTCCAATGCTAACATTAATGAAATAGAAGTATTTTGGCTTGCTAAAAAATCGTCCAATGCTTGAGCTTGCGCATTTGTTCTTGGAAATCCGTCGAAAATAAATCCATTGGGATTTTCAATTTTCAAAACTTCATTTTTTAACATGTTTATCGTTACTTCATCTGGAACTAAGGAACCTTTGTCCATGAAACTTTTTGCTAAAACACCTAATTCTGTTTGCGCTTTAATGTTAGATCTGAAGATATCACCAGTTGATAAATGAACTAAGCCGTATTTTTCGATTAGTCGTTCAGATTGAGTACCTTTTCCTGCTCCCGGAGGACCAAATAAAACGATATTTAACATGCTATTCTTCAATTAGTTTATAAATTGCTTCAAAATTTCTACCGTGTTGGTTGTAATCTAAACCGTAACCAATAACAAAGAAATTAGGTATTGAAAAACCAAAGTAATCTGGCTTATGTTTTCCTTCAAAAGCATCAGGTTTGTATAAAAACGAAGCGATTTTTAAGGAACTTGGTTGGAAGGCATTCAAATAAGAATACACTTTATTCATGGTAATTCCAGTGTCAACAATATCTTCCAAAATGATGATGTGTTTGCCTGAAATATCTGTGTTTAATCCTATCAATTCATCTACTCTTCCCGATGTTTCTGTTCCGCTATACGAACTAACTTTTACAAAGGAAATTTGACATGGTAAAGTAATCTTTTTTAACAAGTCACTAGCAAACATGAACGAACCATTCAAGATAGAAATAAAAACAACTTCTTGTCCTTTATATTCTTCATTGATTTGATTTGCAAGCTCTAGCACTTTTTTTTGAATGTCTTCTGCACTTAGAAAAACACCAAATGACTTATCGTGAATTTGTACCAAAATTTTGAATTTTTTGACAAAATTAAGAATTTTAGCTAAAAACGAACTAAAAAATTTAAGTTTTAACGAAATTAATAAATATTTCATCGAAACGTTTTAGTAATTTTTAAATCTAATTATCTTTGCAGCATGCAAAAAATGTGGTATCAGTCAGACTATAAAATTGGAGTTTTAGGAGGAGGTCAACTCGGACGAATGTTAATTCAAGAAGCAATTAATCTCAATGTACAAATTCATTGCTTAGACCCCGATGCCCATGCGCCTTGCGCTCAAATTGCAACGAGTTTTCAGCAAGGTTCACTGAATGATTATCAAACGGTCATTGATTTCGCACAAGAGAAAGATCTAATTACGGTTGAAATTGAGAACGTTAGCATTGAAGCTTTGGAATCGCTTGAACGCCAAGGTAAAAAAGTTTTCCCTCAAGCGAAGGTCTTAAAACTTATTAAAGACAAAGGTTTACAAAAGAACTTTTACTTAGAAAATAATATTCCAACGGCTGAATTTCGATTGATTGATTCCAAAAATGAATTAGATAAACACACAGATTTTCTGCCTTTTATTCAAAAAATGCGCACAGGCGGTTACGATGGAAAAGGCGTTACGAGCATCAAATCAATTACTGATTTTGAAAAAGGATTTGATGTGCCATCTGTGCTGGAACAATTCATTGATTTCGAAAAAGAATTGGCAGTAATTGTAGCGAGAAATGAGCATGGTGATGTAAAAACTTTCCCCTGTGTGGAATGTGAATTCAGCGAAGAATTAAATTTAGTTGAATTTTTATTTGCTCCAGCGGCAATAAGTTCTGAAATTGAAATGAAGGCGCAGGAAATCGCAAAAGATATCATTTTAAAACTTGACATGGTTGGTGTGTTGGCAGTGGAATTTTTCTTGACAAAAAGCGGAGAATTGTTAGTGAATGAAATTGCTCCACGACCACATAATAGTGGCCATCATACAATAGAATGTAATATTACTTCGCAGTACGAACAGCATTTGCGAAGCATTTTGAACCAACCACTTGGAAGTACAAAAATTGTTCAGGCTGGTGTAATGATAAATCTTTTAGGAGAAGCAAATTTTGAAGGTAAAGCACGTTACGAGGGTTTAACAGAAATTCTTGACTTGGAAGGTGTAAAACCTCATATTTATGGAAAAGAATTTACGAAACCTTTCCGAAAAATGGGTCATGTCACCATCACCAACGAAGATTTAGCCAAAGCAAAAGAAATTGGTCGTTTTGTTCAAAAAACCTTGAAAGTCATTGCTTAGAAATTTAATAAGCTCAAATTTTAAGTCCTAAATTGTTTGGATTAAAAAAATTATCCTTATTTTCATAGTCTTAAACTTACTTTTTGAGAACGGCGCTACTTATTTTATTTATCCTATTTTATTCTTTCTATTCTGAAAGTCAGCTATTTACGTTTAAAAATTTCAATCATAAAAGTGGATTAAGTCTATCTTCCATATTAAGTATTTCACAAGATCGTAATGGATTTATTTGGATTGGAACAGATGGAGCTGGTTTACAGCGCTTCGATGGAAAAAATGTGAGGCAAATTGAAACTTCGGATGAAAACAATGAACACCATGTTTCTTCCATTGAACCGGTTGGAAATAAAATTTATTTTTCTA
>CAZHLZ010000202.1:0-4133 GCA_964532475.1 uncultured Chitinophaga sp. | reverse complement strand
TATGGATTCTACAAATATGAAAAAAATAAAATAAGCTTATTATTAAAACCAAAACTTTATGGAGAGCATGTTGGTATAAAAAAGTTAAAGAATAATTTCGCATTAGTTGGAACACGAAAAATTGGAATTTTATGTGGGAAAAAAATCATCAAGGAGCTTACATTCAACAAAGAAAATTACAATGATTATGTAATTCAGGTCTTATCCTTAAAAGATGCTTGTATCATCATTGGAAATAAAAGTTCATTTTTGATCACTGACAAAGAAATTATTCCTTTAGAAAAGTGGCTGAAATTAAAGCTTGAGGTGCAAAATTTCAAAATTGGTAGATTTAATAAAAACAAATTAGAATTATTTAATTTTCATGACCAAGCTAAAATTGTAGCTTATTTAAATTCAAAAAATGAACTTTTTTCTACCAAAATTGAAAAATTGGGATCAAAGTTTGCGTCCTTATCTGAAACGGAGGTAAAAAGTGCCTATTCTAAAAATGAAAAGATTATTTTCATCGATACAGACAATGAAATGTATCATTATCGAGATAAATTCAGATATATTCCCAAAAATTATCACAAACAAGGCTTTACCTTGCAATCGACTTTTATAGATATTAATAACGATTATTGGCTTGCCACGGGTAATGAAGGGATTTATAAAGTTTCAGAGGAACCTTTTACAAAAATCGAATTACATGCGGTTTATCAAAACCCACTGCTTTCATTTATTTTTCGAACGCAAGATAATACCTTGATTTTAAGTGATTTTAATGGCTATTCGTATTTAAGTTCTTACAATAAACCCGATTTTGAAAAAATAAATTTACGTGTTTATTGTCAATCAACTTTTCAAGGAATAAGTTATTTTGCCACGAACAAGGGAATTTATCAATTGAAAAATGGAAGCTTGATTCCTTCTCAATTTTCAGGAATAAAAAACAAGGTAATTTTCATTTTATTTCACCAAGACAAATTGTATTTTTCGGAAGAGAATAAAGGTCTATCCGTTTTAGATTTAAAGAGTAATCAAACAAAAAAAGTAATTGAAAATAAAGATGTTTCTCATGTTTACACTGCCCAATTAAATCAATTTCAAACGAAGATTTATTTTGGTACAAACAATGGAATTTTTGAATTGAATTTGGTAAACAAGCAGTTACGAGATTTGAATCATAAATTTAAATTGGTGGGCAGTTATTCAGGGACTTCCACAACGGATGTTTATGGGAATTTATGGTTTACTTTGGATAAACAATTAATTGGAATTACAAAAAGAGATGAATACATTTCCATTTCTGACAAAAAATATTTCAATTCAACCTTATTTTACAACCTACTTTCTGATGATTACGGCAATTTAATAATTGGTACAAATAAAGGAATTACAAAATTAAAAATTGATGAAAATGGAAGGGTGAAAAATTCTTATCACTACAACCATTTTAATGGTTTTGAAGGCTACGAAACCCACATGCGTTCAAATTTTAAATCGGGAAACATCATTTATTTTGGAACTATTGAAGGCTTGTTTTCCTTGAACCTTGAAAACCTTGAAAATTTACCTAATCCTCCAAAGCCCATTGTTTATCAAGAAACTAAAAAATCTACAAGTGATTTTAATTCAGATGAAGATTTAATTAAAATTAATTTTCTTGCCGTTAATCCCAAGTTAAAGGGAATACAGTATTCTTACCGCCTTAAAGGAAAATCAGCGTCATGGAGCGACCTTACAAATAAAACCGAAGCCTATTTCTCGAATTTATCGGATCAAGAATATGTTTTCCAAGTAAAATCAAGTTTTGATGGTTTAAATTTTAGTCCCATAGCTCAATACAAAATTGTAAAACAGACACCAATTTGGAAATCGAAATGGTTTATTTTGTTTTTAATATTGTCTATCGCCATTGCAAATATCATCGTTTTGGATCGTTCAAAAAGCTTTGAATTGAGTCAAATTATCGAAAATCAAAACATTGAAATAAATTCTAGAATTAGAAGTATCATCTTAATTTTTGGATTTGTGTCAATATCCTTTGCCCATTTCTTATCAATTTACGTTGAAAAAAACCTAAGTAATTTAATTGCTCCAAATTTTGCCATTTCAATAATTCTCTTCTTGTTATGTTTGATTTCAATTAGCAAAAACAGCTTTCAATCCTTGAAAAAGTACCTTCTTCAAATTGCTCTTTTTTCAATTTTAATTCATAGTTATTTAAGCTCCTATCTATCAAATATTCATCCAATCTACATTATTGTAATATCACTTTGCACGGCTTTGACTCCTTTCATTTTGAACAAAGTTAAGGAGGTTATCTTGTTTTCAGTATTCCATATTTTTTCAGCAATTTCAATCGTTTTTTTAATTTCAGAACCTATTTACAATGAGATTTTATTTTTGATAGCAGTGATCGTTTCTGTGAGTTTATCAATTTTCACAACCTACATCCGGAATGAATCCTTACAGAAATTGATATTTATTTCAGGAATTGTAAACAAGGGAAATATCATCGCATTAGCATTTAACCAGGCAAATAAAATCACCTACATCAGTGAAAATAGTTTGAAAAACTTAAACATAAATCCGAATCAATTTTTAGGAAAAGCAATTTCAAGTTTGAATCAATTTATTTTTACACAACGAACTAAGCAGCGTATTGATTTTGAAAGCATTTTTCAGGATGAACAAAAACACATTATTCCCATGTTTAGTCCATCGGGAAAAGAAGTATGGATGGAATGGTCCTCGCAAGTTTTTTCAAAAAACATTAAAGTTGTTTTCGGACAGGATGTTTCCGAAAGAATTAACTTGGAAAATAATTATGAATCGTTTATCGAAAACGCGGAAGATTTGATTTACACTGTTGACCTTGAAGGAAAATTTTTGTTTGTTAATAGCAAATTTCAGGAGGAGTTGGACTATTCAGAACGTGAATTGCTTGGTAGATTAAGTTTATCAATTGTGGGTGGAAATCAGCAGGAAACTATCAAAGAATTTTATGAAAACCAGTTTAAAAATCGAATCTTAAACACTTATCACGAGTTTCCGATACGTAAAAAAGACGGAAGTGAGATTTGGGTTGGGCAAAATACCACGATGTTGTATGAATTAGGTTCAACAAAAATGGTGAAAGGGTTTTTAGCCCTAGCGCGCGATATTACTCTAAAGAGAGAGCAACAACAATTAATTGAAAATCAAAACTCTGACATTACTTCGAGTATCACTTACGCAAAAAAAATTCAGTTTAATTTGCTGCCATCGAAACAAAAATTTGATTCAATATTTTCTTCGAATGAAATTTATTTTAAACCAAAAGACATTGTAAGCGGTGATTTCTATTGGTTAGAACAATTTGATGAAAAAATAATTTTTGTTATTGGTGATTGCACCGGGCATGGAGTTCCTGGTGCTTTTATGACTTTACTTGGCATAAATTTGTTAAATCAAGTAATTGCAGAAAATAGGGTTTTAGAAGCAGGCGAAATTTTGACTTATATGGATGAGAAATTAGTTCAAATTCTGCCAAGAAGCGGAACATCTGCCGTTCGCGATGGCATGGAGTTAAATATTTTGGTTTTGGACAAAATTGAAAAAACCATTCATTATGCATGTGCTGGCGGAAAATTTATCACTTACAATGGAAGTGAATATCGCGTTCATCGTGCTGAAAGCAAACATATTGGAGATGTGGCTGAAAGCAATTTCTCTCAATATAATTCTTATTCTATTGATTATGATCCAAATTTAGAGTTTTTCTTTTTCACAGATGGAATCCAAGATCAATTTGGAGAAATTTCCAATAAAAAATTCACCTTCAAACGTATCTTAGATATTCTTGAAAAGAATGAATCTAAAGGCTTGGAAGATAAAATTGAAGAACTGAAGCAGAAATTCGAAATCTGGAAGAAAAATTACGAACAAACCGATGATGTAACATTTATTGGCTTTAAAATTTGATATTCTTCTTTGAGACTTGATTTTTTTGAATAATTTTGCAGTCTTATGTTAAAAATTCGAACTATTGAATTGGGTGAATTTCCACTTCTTCTTGCTCCGATGGAGGACGTGAGTGATCCACCGTTTCGTGCCTTGTGTAAAAAACATGGTGCTGATTTGATGTACACTGAATTTATTTCATC
>CAZHLZ010000201.1:0-7178 GCA_964532475.1 uncultured Chitinophaga sp. | reverse complement strand
GCTGTATCTAATGTTTGGTATTAATTAGGGGGAAAGTCACCGACATGCATTAATTGAAAAATTAGATAGCCTAAAAACGGATGATAGTTTGTTTGAGAGCATCAAGATTTTTCCAAATCCAACTAGTGAAATTTTGTTTATTCGAAATGGTGAATTGATTGATTCTTACACACTTTACAACCTCCAAGGAGAAATAGTTCAGAAGGGAAAAAATGAAGCTCAAATTATTTCATTGATCGATTTGCCTATAGGAAACTATTTTTTAGTCTTGGAAATTGAATCTGTTTACAAAAATTACAGAGTTGCGAAATATTGATTTATAAACAATTATGAATTATAAACGATAAATTATAAATGAAGGAGTTGGAGATTTCAACTTTTAAGCATTTTTTTTGCGGTCTTGAAAATGATTTTCAAATCTTGTGACAAACTTGGATTTTCCAAATACTTTTCGTTCAATTTTAACTTGTGAGGCATGATTTCATTTATGTAGGTTTCTCTAGGATTTTCAGATTCCCCCAACAAACGGTTTTCATCGAAATATTCCAATGAAGCATAATCTGTAATTCCTGGTTTTACATTTAGAATTTTTCTTTGCTCATCAGTATACAAATCAACGTATTCTTGAACTTCAGGTCTCGGACCAACAATACTCATTTCGCCGAAAAGCACATTAATGAATTGTGGAAATTCATCCAATTTTGTTTTTCGTAAAAAAACTCCAATTTTTGTAATTCTAGGATCTTTCATCCCAATCGTAAGCTGACCCAATTTGTCCGAATCAGGCTTCATCGACCTAAATTTCAACAAATTAAAACTTATTCCATTCTTTCCAACGCGTTTTTGCTTGTAGAAAACACCTCCTTTACTCGAAAAAATAATCAATAAAGCAATAATTAATCCGAATGGGAAAAAAAATAATAGGACTAAAAACGAAACTGTTATGTCGAAGATTCTTTTCAAAGGGTTTTAAATGATGAATTATAAATGATAAATTTGTGCTTCGGGTGCTTCAATCCTCTGTTTATGATAACTAGTTAATTACTTTTGTAACTGCATTTACAACAGCATTAACAACGGTATTCATTTGTTCTTGAGTTAGATCAACAAAAACGGGTAAAGAAATTTCTCGTTCAAAATTATCTTTTGCAGTTGGATAATTATCTAAACTATACCCCAAATTAACATAAAAACTCATTTTTGGAACAGGAATAAAATGTACATTAACGGAAACATCTTGATCAAAAATTGCTTGAATAATTGCATCTCTTTGGTCTTCGGTAATTCCCTTAATTCTTAATGGGTACAAGTGGTAGCAAGATTCTTCATTTTCTTTAGCTAAAATTGGTGTTTGCGCCCAAGCATATTTCCCTAATTGTTCCGTGTAAAAGTCACAAATTGCTTTTCTTTTTGGCAAGGTTTCACTGTCATATCTCTCTAATTCAACTTGACCAATCGCAGCTTGAATATCTGTCATGTTGCATTTGTAACCAGCTTCAATGATATCGTATTTCCAATTTCCTTTTTGAGTTTTAGCCAAAGCATCTTTATTTTGACCGTGCAATGTTTTTATGCACAAATCTTTATAAACTTCTTCATTATCAAAAGGTTCTGGTAAATTAATAGCAATGGCACCACCTTCAGCTGTTGTCAAATTTTTAACCGCATGAAAAGAAAAAACTGAAACATCTGTAAGTGAACCGGCACGAATTCCTTTGTACCAAGCACCATAAGAATGTGCAGAATCGGATAAAACCAAAATTCTACCCAATTTTTCTTGTTCTTCTGTATTTGCTGAAAATTGTGCTTTGTATTTTTGAACTAAAAGATTAATTTTATCGTAATCACAAGGTAAACCAGCAAAATCAACAGGCATAATTACTTTGGTTTTGGAAGTGATTGCTTTTTCAATTGCATCGACATTGATATTAAAATCAGATGAATTAACATCTACAAAAACAGGTTTTGCTCCACAATGCATAACTACATTAGCAGTTGCAGAATAAGTGTAAGCTGGCAAAATGACCTCGTCACCTTCCTTTACTCCAAACCAACGCAACATTGTTTCTAAACCTGCAGTAGCACTATTCAAACAAATCGTTGCTCTATTTCCGCAATAAGCAGTAATTTCTTTTTCAAAAGCCTTCGTTCTTGGACCAGTTGTTAACCAGCCAGAATTAAGTACTTTGACAACTTCATCGATTGCTTTTTGATTGATGCTTGGCGGAGAAAATGGAATCATTTTGTTGTTTAATTATGAATTAATAATGATGAATTATGACTGATGAATGATAAATTATAAATTATAAATGATGAATGTCACCTGTTTATGATAAATAAGACAAATTTAAAGTTTTTTTAGTTCTTGAACGAAATCATTTGCAATTTTATTTCTATTGAAATGAATATCAACGTAAGATCTACCATTTTTGCCCATTTCTTTAATTCTTGATTTATCCGAGGCAAGTACATTTATTTTTTCAATCAGATCAGCTACATTTTCAGGTTCAAAAAATAAACCGGCATTTCCTTTTTCAATAAAGTGCTGTCTTGCTTCTCCATCAACGCCAAGTAAAAGTGCTTTCTCCATAGCCAATGCTTCAAAAATCTTGGAAGGAATTGCTCCCTCAAATAATTCTAACTTTTTAAGCGGTACAAGAGCCACATCAACACCCTTCAAAACAAAAGGCATTTCACTTTTTGAAACAGGAGGCAGAAAATGGACATTTGAAAGTTTCAACTCGGCTTTCAAAGCCAACAGTTTATCTTTTTCAGGACCAGCACCTTGAATTACAAATTGAACTTGTGGATCCGTAATTTTGCTTGCTGCCTTCAAGATGATTTCCAATCCTTGTGCGTAGCCTAAAATCCCTCCATAAAAAAACAAAATTTGTTCCTCGGAGAAATTATTTTTTACTCTAAAGTCCGAAGTAGGAAAATTACTTGGATCATAATAGTGTAAATCAACACCGTTTGGCAACCAATAAAGTCGTTTATGCGGAAAACGTTCAGTAATATTACTTACAATTCCACTTGTTTGTCCAGTAATTAAACTTGATTTTTCATAAGCACGCTTTTCTAATTTATAAGCAAAAGAAAGTAAGGTTTTATTTGTTACAATATTCAGTTTTTCAGCACTTTCTGGCCACAAATCTGAGACATTAAAAATTAATTTAGCATTCAGCTTCTTTGAAAGTGCCATGGCGGAGTAGGCTAAAAACAAGGGTGGAGATTCAACTAAAATAAAATCGTACTTGTCCTTTAATTTTCTTCCCCTCCAATAGGATGTCCAAACGAAACTAAAATAATTTAATAAACGAGCAAGAATCCCTTTTGATTTTGAGACGTAAATCCCAGAGCGATATACTTGAATTCCATCTATTTGTTCCGATTTAATTTTTCCGCCTCTATAGTTCTCAAATATCTCCATTTTCGGATAATTGGGCATGGCGGTCAGGACTTCTACATTGATTTCAGACTTTTTTAAACGCAAGGCTAATTCATGCAATCGGTTTTGCGGCGCTCCAATTTCTGGGGGATAATATTGTGTTAAAAATAAAATATTCATATTTCCTTTAGATTATGTTTTTGATTGATGTTAGAAGCTATCAAAACAACTATAAAAAAAACATAAAACACAATTCCACTTTGCCTTTGCAACATCGATTCAAACAAGGAATTGAAAAATAAATTGATTATTAAAATTAACAAAATCCAATTTTTATTTTTGATGGCAAATTGCATCGTGAAATAGAAAAACAAAAGAAAAATAATGAGGGAAAAAACTCCAATTTCTAAGGTGATTTGTAAAAATTGATTGTGTGGATTATAATTCCTTGTGGCAAATTCTTTGAGATTATAGCTTTGCAAACGTTTATTCAAGTAATAATCTACATCACCAGTACCGACTCCTAATGGATGTTTTGCAATTTCCTCCGCGGTAACAGTCCACATAATTAATCGTGAGTCATTACCCGTAATTTCACTTTCTTTTTTAGTCAAAATCTTTTTTGGATTCGAAATGTACGTTTTTAAAGCAGAAAACACACTGTCAATTTCAATTTTCACATGAATGTTACTGTTGTACACCAAAAAAAAGAAAAATGGCAGTAAAAATAATGCTGAATAAAAATAAATTGCCTTAGTTTTTAGGTAGATGTAACGCACTGAAATAAAAACAATTAGCAATAACAAGAACAAAAGTCCTGCAAAAGAAAAACAGAAAAACTGCATCACTAAGGAAAACAGAACGAATAACAGCACGCTCCAAAAGGAAAAAAACTTCCATTTTTGCTTATATGCGTAAATAGCAACGCACATTCCAATTAATAGAAAAGAGGAAAAGTAACTTGGGTGATGAATGTAAGAAAAACTTGAACTCCCAAAACTATTGTTAAAGTCATGTGTGCTTTGATAAATTTTGAATGAATTAATCAGTCCAAGGATTGAAGTGATAACCAAGCCGAAAATCAAACCAATAGAAATAGGTTTGAAATTTAATTTCTCTTTAAATCTAAACGAAAATAAAAGTGGAAAAATCAATAAAACGAGTTTATATTCAAGGTATTTGAATGCTTGATCTTTATTTTCTGAAAAAAATACTCCAATTAGATGGCAGAGATAAATGACAAAAAGTAAAAAATTTATTTTGTTAACATGGAATTTGAGTTCTTTCTTTATGATCAAAAAAACGGTCAATAAAATGAGTAAAACAGATGTTAAACCAATCGATTTTGGTGCGAAGCAAAAAAAACCAATTAGTACGCCTAAAAAAGATGCATACAAAAAGGAAAAGCTTTTAATATTAACCATTTCCTTCATTAGCCTTTATAGAATGAAGGAAAAGATTGACCGATTTCACTTAAGAAATAAGCTGGAAGATCAGAATTGCTTCCCACTTTGGTTCCAATTGACAAATGTGAATTAGCACCAATATTACAATCATGATCAACGATGGTACCAGAATTAATAATGCAATTTTCACTAATTATGGATGAAGCATTAATTACCGAATTTGCCAAAACTACTGTGCCTAGACCAATTGTTACCTCTGAAGCAATTTGAGCAGATGGATGAATTAAGCTAACTAAAGTTAAATCTTGTTTTAATTTTTGGCTAAGTTTTTCACGAATCACATTATTACCGATAGCAACAAAAAAATGCGAGCAAAATTCTCCCAATTTAGACAAATCAGCTTGTTTTAGGATTACTTCTTTACCTGCGTAAATACTTGTTCCAACAGCAATTTGCTCATCAACAAAACCAATCAACTCAAATTCAGGAAGTTTCAAAACTAAATCCGCCACCACCTTTGCATGACCTCCCGCACCAATAATTGCAATCTTTTGTTTCATTTACCGACCAATTCTTTATATTTTGCTTCAACTCGTTGCATATTTGTTTCCCAAATTGCCTTTTCTTGAATCATTTTCCGATTCAAAGGTAAGGATTTTGCCTGCAATTCATGGTAATTTTCCCAAGAATAAATAATTTTTTGCGCTAAATCTTCGACATCATCAATCTCCACCAAAAATCCATTTTCAGAGTTTTGAATCCATTGCTCGTTTGCTGGAATTGAACTTGCAATACAAAAAGTCCCACATGCCATTGCCTCATTTAAAGAAATATTATTCCCATCAGAAAGTGAAACGCTCACAAAAATATGAGACCTGTTCAATTTATCAGCAATTTCTGGCTGGCTTAATTTCCCTAAGAAGGTACAATTATTTTCAATATTTAAACTTTTTGTTAGCTCAATCAATTCATCACGTAAACTGCCAGCACCAATCAAAATGAGCTCAAAATTTAGAATTTTATCCTTCACTAAAGCTAATGCTTTAAGTAAATGTGGAATGTTGTAAATTAACTCAAAATTACGTGTACTAATAATCGTGAGTTTAGTATTTGATTTTTCAATTCCTTGTTCATAAAACACTGCAGGATTAATACCAAAAGGAACGGTTGAAACTTTATTTTCAGGAATTCCCATATTTAAAATCTCCAATTTCATGTGTTCAGCCATGGCGGTAATCCAAGTGGCTTTTCGAAAGGCGAATTTTAATAAAAAGCGATAAACTTTTGAATTTTTAGGACTAATCAAAACATCAGAACCAAGACTTGTAATAACATAAGGTTTATATCCCACCAATGCACCAGTAATGCCATAACTTGTAGCATACATGGCATGAAAAATATCTGGTTTTAATTCCTTGACAATTTTTCGAACCTTTTTAAAATTTAAAAGTACCTTCCAGTTCCCTCCTTTTTCTTCAATTTGACCAGAATTGACAAAAAAACATTTTACACCTTCAATTTGATGATTTTTGAATGAAATTAAGGAGACTTCATGTCCTAAATCTTTAAAATAATGACACCACCTTTGAATGTGAATACTTTCTGAATCACCAAAAAAACAAATCTTCATCTTTTATAATTTATTAGTTTGCTTGTAAAATTCAATGGTGCTTTTGATTCCATTTTCAATCCCAAATTTATAGCTAAAAAAGTGTTCCAATTTAGTATCGTCATAAACTGTTTGATTTGAAACAGCATTTAACTTGTTTATTTTCATCTTTCTAAGCAAAATTAATACAAGTTTTGGGACTTTAATTATATGTGAATTTGAATGCAAACTTTCTTTTAAAAGTAGGTAAAAATCTCTAATTAACATCGATTTTCCAGTATTAAAAACACCTTTCATCTGATTATTTGAAATTGCTTCATAAATAAAAAATGCCAAATCCTTCACGTAAATGTAATTGACAACTGCATTTTCTGCATAAAGCAAACTTTTTCCCGTTTTTACATGCTGCATCAAATTTAGCAAGGCATTAAATGGATGGAATTCACCAAAAACATTTGTTGGTCTAAAAATAATCAAATCTAGCTTTAAACTTTCAACACCTAGAAGCAATAATTTCTCAGAAATAAGTTTCGTTCTTTCATATTCATTCCCAGGTGTTTCAGGATATTTTTCGTCCACATTAGTTAGTTCACTACTGAAACTTTTACCTACTACACCAACACTGCTCAAATGAATTATTTTTTTTATGGAAGAAGATTTTATGGCATCCAAAATATTTTCTGTACCTAAGATATTCGTTTCAGCAAGTTTTTCAGAATTTCTAACTTCCGCAGCAAGATTTATTAAAATATCTTGATTTTTGAAAATTTCAGAT
>CAZHLZ010000200.1:2403-7229 GCA_964532475.1 uncultured Chitinophaga sp. | reverse complement strand
CAGTAAGTAAAAAACCAAAAGACATGTACGAAAGTGTCAAAGAACAATTTGAAAATGCAGCTAATTTAATGGGGCTCAATTCAAATATCAAAAAAATATTATCTGCTACTAATAATGAAATAATAGTAAATTTCCCTGTTAGATTAGATAATGGTGAGGTCGAAGTATTTACAGGTTATCGAGTACAACATAATAATGCTCTTGGTCCTTACAAGGGAGGTTTGAGATACCATCCTTCTGTGGATATCAATGCTGCTAGAGCTTTAGCAATTTGGATGACTTGGAAATGTTCGTTAGCTGGACTTCCTTATGGAGGAGGAAAAGGAGGCGTTCAAATTGACCCAAGTAAATTTTCTAAAAGTGAATTGGAACGAATTACAAGACGATTTACTTATGCTTTAGGTGATAATATTGGTCCTGACATCGATATACCAGCTCCAGATGTAAATACAAATTCTGAAATGATGGCTTGGATCGCAGATACATACATGGCAACAAAAAGTCCATCAACTCGTACAGCTTTTTCTCATGTCGTAACAGGTAAACCGGTTGGTTCTGGTGGACTTGAAGGAAGAGATAGAGCAACTGGTTATGGAGTTGTTGTTTCAATTCAAGCATGGGCAAATTGGAAAAAAACTAGTTTGGAAGGCAAAAAGTACATCGTACAAGGATACGGAAATGTTGGTCAATGGGCTTCTATTTTTATGAAAGAAAAAGGCGCGATATTGACTGCTGTTCAAGATGCTTCTGGTACTATTTATAACGAAAAAGGAATAGATCCAAATGAATTATTAGCATATACATCTAAAAACAATGGTAATGTTAAAGGATTTAAAGATGCTGTTGAAATTGAATCTGAATTGTTTTTCTCTTTGGAATGTGACATTTGTATTCCAGCAGCATTGGGTAATCAAATTACTGAAAATAATGCCAACTCCATCAAAGCGTCTTTAATTGCTGAAGGTGCAAATGGACCAATTAATCCAGAGGGAGAGAAAATATTACTACAAAAAGGAATTGAAATAATTCCAGATATTTTATGCAACTCAGGTGGTGTAATAGGTAGCTATTTCGAATGGTTGCAAAACAAAAGTGGAGAACTTTGGGTAATTGACGACGTAATGCCAAAATTAGAAAAAAAAGTAATTAATTCTTTTAATAATGTAGTTGAGGCAGCAAATGAATATCATACAGATTTCAGAAATGCAGCTTACATAGTGGCAATAAAACGAATTGAAAAAACATACGTTCAACGTGGTGTTTTCCCTTAAATCAAGAAAATGAAAAAAATAGGAATATTAAAAGAAAAAGAAGAGGAAACTAGAGTATGCATGGTTCCTCAAGTAGTAAAAAAATTAATAAACGAACTTAAATTTGAAGTTTATGTAGAGGAAAATGCAGGAGTAAAAGCGGGATTCAGTAATGAAATGTACTCAAATGAGGGTGCTGTCATTATTAAAAATGGGGAAAACTTAACGGATTTAGACATCATTATTTTTATAAACTACCCAGAATCCCGCTATACTTTTAATAAAAATGTAAAATTAATAGGAATATTAAATCCTTTATTTCATTTTGAGCAGTTGACACAACTTCTTCATGTAAACGAAGTGTATAGTTTGGATTTAATGCCTAGATCTTCAAAAGCACAAGCTATGGATGTATTGTCATCCATGGCTTCATTATCAGGATATAAAGCAGTAATTAAAGGGGCTGAAAAACACACCTCGCTATTGCCAATGATTACTACAGCAGCTGGAACAGTTAAACCTTCAAAAGTATTGGTGTTAGGTGCTGGAGTAGCAGGATTGCAAGCCATTGCAACTGCAAAAAGATTAGGTGCAATTGTGGATGCATTTGATGTAAGAAAATCTGCAGGAGAAGAAGTGAGAAGTTTGGGTGCAAATTTTATAGAGGTTGAAGGGGCAGTTGAAAATGAAAATGCTGGAGGCTATGCAATTGAGCAATCTATTGATTACCTAGAAAAGCAAAAACAACTGATTGATAAACACGTTTCTGAAGCATCCATTGTAATAGCAACAGCCAATATACCAGGAAAAAGAGCACCTTTATTAATTGAAAAACAAAGTGTTGAAAAAATGAAAGCTGGAACTGTTATTATAGATTTAGCTTCAGAACAAGGTGGGAATTGTGCGTTCACAAAGGATGAGGAAGAAATTTTAATTAATGGAGTTAAAATTATTGGAAATTCTTTTCTTTCGAGAGAATTAGCATTAACTGCATCCAATTTACTTTCCACAAATTATTTCAATTTCCTCAAGCACATGGAATTAATAGAAAAAAATGAGTTAAAAAATGATCCGATCATAGATTCTTGCCTCGTTTTAGAAAATGGTAAAATAGTTCATGAAAGAGTAAAACAATTCGTTGATGCTAATTTACAAATCAAATAATATTTAAAATCAATTAAAAATAAAATAAATAAAAAAATATAATGGAAGGATTTACAGTCGAAGCAATTTTTTATTTTATAACACTTTGTGTGTTTTTGGGCGTTGAAATTATTTCTAATGTCCCCTCAATTCTACATACTCCGCTTATGTCAGGAGCAAATGCAATACATGGTGTAATACTTGTCGGGGCAATTATTGTCATGCAACGGATTCCATCAGATGATTACATTAATTTGAGTATTGGTTTCTTAGCGGTTTTATTTGGAACATTGAATATTTCCGGAGGCTTTTTTGTGACAGGAAGAATTTTAGCGATGTTTTCTAAAAAGAAAAAGGCATAAAAATCAAAAACACTTAATAAATTATTAAATCAATATTTCAAAAAAATAAAAAATGACTTTAGTATTACAAATCAGTTATTACCTATCCATGCTATCATTTATTGTGGGTTTAAAATATTTAAGTTCACCATTAAAAGCAAAAAGAGGAAATATTATTGCAGCAATTGGAATGATAATTGCAGTTCTTGCAACCATTTTTAGCGTTTATTTAGGTGAAAATTTGAACTTAAATTTCATCTTAATTATTTTAGCTATTTTGCTTGGAACCATCATCGGAAAAAGAATGTCTGATAAGGCTGAAATGACAAAAATGCCTCAATTGGTTTCTTATTTTAATGCCATGGGCGGTGGTTGTGCTTTACTATTAGGTATTTTAGAGGCACAACAAATTCATACTGATGGAAGAACTGCAGAAATCGTATTGTTAGTTGCAATGATGATTGGAGCAAGTTCTTTTTCAGGAAGTATCATAGCCTTTTTAAAATTATCAGGAAAACAAAAGGATAAAAAATCAATTTTTGTGATGCTTTTATCAAGATCTATTTTGTTAGCAATGATAATTATTCCAATTCTAGTCTCCTTTGATATTTTACAAATATCACTTCTACAAGAAGTAGCAATATTAGCTTCATTGGCTTGTTTTTACGGAGTAGTATTTGTTCTACCAATTGGAGGAGCAGATATGCCAGTAGTAATTTCTTTGTTAAATTCATTTACCGGATTAGCAACAGCTCTTGCAGGAGTAATGTTTCATAATATCATCATGATTGCAGGAGGAATTTTTGTTGGAGCAGCTGGAGTACTTTTAACACTTCTAATGTGTAATGCCATGAACAGATCTTTACTTTCTGTTCTTGCAGGTAAATTTAAAAAATCTTCTGGAGGCGTTAATACGGAAGCTAGAGAATTAGAAATTCAAGTTACAACAATCGGAGAAACGGCATCAAAACTAGCTTTTGCGAATAAAGTTGCAATTATCCCTGGTTATGGTCTAGCAGTTGCTCAAGCACAACATTTATGTAACCAATTAGAAATAATTCTTGAAAATAGGGGTGTGGAGGTTGAATATATCATTCACCCCGTTGCTGGAAGAATGCCTGGACACATGAATGTATTGTTAGCGGAGGCAGACGTCAATTACAACAAATTAAAAGAGATGGACGAAGTTAACGATGAGATGAATACATATGATGTTGCAATTGTTTTAGGTGCAAATGATGTTGTAAATCCAGCAGCTGAACAAGATGAACATTCACCAATTTTCGGAATGCCAATAATTAAAGCATATAACGCTCAAAGTGTTGTGGTTGTAAAACGAGGAATGAGTAAAGGTTATGCAGGCGTAGAAAATAAATTATTTGAATATGAAAATTGTTCTTTACTTTTTTCTGATGCAAAAGTAGCCTTGGCAGATATTATCAATGAATTAAAAAGTTTAGTATAATGAGACAAAGCAATATTGTGTTAAGTGACAGTGAACTAAAGGTAATTAATCAGCTTATAGGTAGAATTTCAGATGCAGATAATATTTTAAATAATTGTATTTCCAAATTAAAATCTGAAATTAAAACAGCGATTATTTTTGATGACTCAGATTTTCCCGATGATGTTGTCAGAATTAACAGTATTGTTGATGTAAAAACCCCATTTGGAGAAAAAAAAATACAATTAGTTTTACCAAAAGATAGCAATTCTATTCAAAAAAGAATTTCACTCCTGACTCCAATGGGATCTGCGATAATAGGCTATAGGGAGGGAGCAGAATTGAATTGGTATTTCCCTAATGGCGAATATAAAATTAAAATCTTAAAAGTTTCAAATCCTAAAATGAATTAGTTATGAATAGATTTGAAAATTTAAAAAACAAATCCAAAATTGCACTATCGTTATTTTTCGTTTTTTGCGTCATTTTCTTAAATTATTTTTCAAATTGGAAAAACACTTCGGAAATGAAAAACGACATGCAAAGTATCTACAAAGATAGGCTTATCGTAGAAAGTTATATCCTAGAGTTTTCTGATAATTTACATCAAATTATTGATGTAAATGTTATTAATAATGAAAAAAAGGT
>CAZHLZ010000200.1:0-2393 GCA_964532475.1 uncultured Chitinophaga sp. | reverse complement strand
AGGTACTTGATAAATTAAAAAAAATTGAACACAAAGTTGACCTTTTTTATAAAACAAATTTAACATTTTTTGAACAAAAAAAATTGAAGCAATTTGAGTTAAACTTGCAAAAGGTTAAACATTTAATTAAAACTAAGAATTACGAAGAAATAAGATTCCCTGTATTAGATAACCTCTTTTTATTAAACGAATTGTCATCCATACAAATCACAGAAGCAAAATTAATATTAGATCAAACTGAGAAGAATTTTAATTCAAACAAAACATCCGCAGACCTTCAAATTGGAATTATGATTATTTTGTTAATAATAATACAAATATTAATATTTTCCGAAAACAAGTCTGTAAAAATAAAACAATCAGAGAATTTAAATTGAATTCAATAAATAAAAATAAAGTATTATGAAATGTCCAAATTGTAATGTTTCTTTAGTTATGGCTGATAGAAACGGAATTGAAATCGATTATTGTCCAGATTGTAGAGGTGTTTGGTTAGATCGTGGTGAGCTTGATAAAATCATAGAACGTTCAACTCAAGATAATAATACCCAAAGACCAAGTAATTATTCAGACAAAAAACAATATTATAATGAAAAGGAGTACCAACACAAAAAGAAAAAAGGATTGTTTGGTGATCTTTTCGATTTTTAGATATTAATTTACATGAGTTATAAAATAAGACCCGCAACACAAGATGACTTACCAACTTTATTAACATTTGAACAAGGAATAATAAATACTGAAAGAGTATTTGACAAAACGCTAAAAGAGGGTGAAATACATTATTATGATTTAGCTAAATTGATAAATAATGATGATGCTCAAGTATTGGTTGTAGAGACAAATGGAGAAGTTGTAGCTTCAGGATTTGTACAAATTTTAGAGTCAAAAGCTGTTAATAAATTTGAAAAATACAGCTCATTTAGATTTATGTTTGTGAAAGAAACACATCGCAAAAAAGGATTAAATAAAATGATTTTAGATGGACTAATTAAATGGTCTGATTCAAAAAACATAAAAGAAATTAAGCTTAATGTTTACGATGAAAATATACCTGCTTTAAATGCATACTTAAAAGCAGGCTTTAAAAAAACAATGGTAGAAATGCATTTGTTAAGGTGAAAAATACTCTTTTATTCGCATAATACGAATTTAAACTAAAAAACTTAATGTTTGTTTGGATAATATTTATAGTAGTTGTAGTCTTTGCATTAATTCTAGATTTGGGGGTTTTAAATAGAAAAGCTCACGAAATTAAGACAAAAGAAGCAACAATTTGGACTTTAATTTGGGTGACTTGTGCTATTCTTTTTTCAGGTGTTGTTTATTTATCATTTAAAAACGGTTGGATAGAAAATTCAACACATCTAAGTCCAACTGATGCAGTATTAAAGTATCTAACAGGATATTTGATTGAGTTATCATTAAGTGTTGATAATATTTTTATCATCGCTCTCATTTTCTCATCCTTTGCAATTCCAAAAAAATATCAACATGAAGTTTTATTTTATGGTGTATTAGGTGCTATTGTTTTTCGAGCGCTAATGATAATTTTTGGAGTAGTTCTAATAACAAAATTTTCATGGATGATTTATGTTTTTGGAGTATTCCTCCTATTAACAGCTCTTAAAATGTTATTTAGTCACGCTAAGCAAAAGGATCCACACGAGTTTTTAATTTACAAATGGATAAATAAATTATACCCTGTAACAACTAAGGTTTATAATGATAAGTTTTTTATTACAATTGCAAAGAAAAGATTTGCTACTCCGCTTTTTGTTACTTTGATTATTATCGAATTAACTGATATATTTTTTGCAATGGATAGTATACCTGCTATTTTGGCCATAACAGCTGATCCATTTATTGTTTTTACTTCAAATATTTTAGCAATTATGGGATTGCGGTCAATGTTTTTTTTAGTTGTTGGTATGCTTGATAAATTTAAGTACATTACCTATAGTTTAGTAATCATCCTTGCTTTTGTAGGTATAAAAATGTTGATTTCTCATCATATTGAAATCCCAGAGTGGTTATCTTTGGGAGTAATTATTCTCTCTTTAGCAAGTGGTATTATCGTGTCAAAAATAAAATCATAATTACAAAAGCCCTTTTCCTCGACTAGGGCTATTCCATTACCTTACCAAATCCCTCTCAACTTCTCTCTTAATCTTTTTCAAAGTTGCAGCCAAATCCTGAAAATGATGATCCTTTTCATTTACTGTTTTAAGTAAAATCAATGACCTTTGGAAAAGTTCTGGTTTTGTTTGACATTTTAGAAAAGAATCACGGATCAGGTTTTGAAAATCTTTTATTCGATTGTAAACGATTACGGAACCGATGAGGTGCTGCCGAAATCTGTGACTTTGCCACAATGCAAAACAAATCCAGTA
>CAZHLZ010000199.1:0-7242 GCA_964532475.1 uncultured Chitinophaga sp. | reverse complement strand
GAAAACGTGTAACTACATCACTATAATAGATGGCTTGACTTTTCGATGTTTTAACGGTAGAACCTTGATTTAATATATGGTAACGATCATTTGGAATAATCTGACCGTTCATGTTTAATTCATCAGAACCATAGTATTTGAAAAACAAAATGTGAACACTTTCAATTCTCAAAACACGAATTACATTTTCAATTCCATCCGCATAAATGGATTTTGCATGCTGAAAATCGGAATAATTTGATGAAATATACAAGAAATTTTGCTCATCAATTAATTGATCTCCACTAATTTCTATGAATTTTTTTATTCTTTCGTATTCTTTTGCATCAATATTAAAGGTTTCTGCAACTGTATTGACGAACTCTGATTCTTGTTCAGTAATATTTTCATTGGCATGGATGAACTCAAAGATTCTCAAAAGTACGATCATCTTTTGACGTTGTGTCAATTCCTCATTTATTTGAGAACAAATTCGAAGTACTTTTACTGAGTTAAGTGAAGTTCTTTTTCTTTCACCATCTTTTTTAGAAGTACTCATGTGATGTGTTATCAAAAACTCATCAAACATTTTAATATATTCTCTTACTAAAGAGGCGTTTAGTTCTGATCGTAAAAATGATTCTATGATTCTTCTACCGTTAGAACTTTCAATTTGTTCGTTGCTATTATCTACAATTTCATCAACTTTTGCAATAATGGCAAAAAGCTGCATCAGCGCTTTAAATATGCGTTCACTCATGGAATAGGAGGTACTTTTGGTTATTTTTTAAATCCGATCAGCATTACTGCACAACCAGTTACTTTTTTATCTAAATCTAATTCAGTTTCAATGACAACGGGAATTGTTGAAGGTACTTTAAAATCCCAATAAGGTGAATTTTTATAATTTTTATTGGTGAACAAAATGTTTCCATCCATATCTCTTACAGTAAAAATAACAAACTCATCTTCTTTTCCTGCACTAGCAACAATTCTGTAGGTTGACCCCCCAAAGAATGTTGTTTTGAATTCAGCCTTTTCACGATCAAGAAATGCTGTATAAACTTGCCCATCGGAAACAAACTTGGATTTATTATTTTTCCCATTAAGGAATGAATAACAAACGTTCACGATTGATTCACAATCTTGAGCAAAACTTTTTGCAGATACTAAAACTGCCAACAAAAGTAAAAATGTAATTTTCTTCATAGTTCCTTCTTATTCGATAATTGATGCTCTAATTGTACTTATTTTATCAGTGATCATATTTAACACATTGGAGTCCATTTTGACCTTAGTTTTGTGCTGTAAAGTAGTTATTTTATTTGCTGGGTCGGTCTTTGGTGTGACATATTCATACTCTATTGTCACTTTGTCAAAACTTAATTTTAACCCCTCTAAAGAAGATAAAATATCATCATTAATCCCATTTTTGTTATAAAGTTCTAAAATTTCAATGATCGTAGATAAAGTCTGCTGTTGTTCACCAATACGCTCAATAATTTTCTGATTACTTTTACTTCTATTCAGTTCACAAGCAAAATAAAGTGATTCAATCCAACCACCTGTTAATATCAATACAGAAACATTTTTTCTATCATTATTTTTTAAAAAATTATCCGCTTTACTGAATGCATCTGCAACAATACGTACCATAGAGTCTTGATTGGTATTATTTTTCTCAAATCGATCCATAAAACGTTTATCAAAAGCACCTTTTAGACCCAAAGAATTTGTCAATTTCTCAACAGATTTCAAATACTTCAAGGACATTGCATGTTGACTGTACAAAGTTGTATAACCTAAATCTGTCCCATAAATCCCTAAATTCAATGCTCTTTTAGATTCTGTTGTATAAGAACTCACTTTTTCAGTATCGTTTAACAAACTTTCTGTAAAGGGTAAGTTTGCATCCTTGATTAACATGGAAGTTTGAACTGGAGAAGGAATACTAAATATTTTTCCATCAAAATTTGTATTCAAAGAACTGTTTGGGTCCAAAATTTCTTCGTCAATTTCTTTCTCTTTGTCCTTTTCACCAGAACCACAAGAAGCTAGCACAGTAGCGAAGAATAGGGATACAAAGATTTTTTTTATAAGGATTTTCATAGTGTTTGTATTTAGAAATGTCTAATTTCATCGATAAAAATAACTATTAATTTGTATTTCGCAAACTTTTTTTTTTGAAAAAACAAAACATTTTTTCTTAGCTCTTGATTTTCAAGTGAAAAATGAACATTTTTTTTAGCTTGTTTCTATTTTGAAAGAAAAAAATAAGTAAGTTTGAGGAAAAATTCAAAATGTTAATTAGACCTCGTAGAAATAGGAAAAGTGCTGCAATTCGATCCATGGTGGAAGAGACAAAATTAGGAGCTGAAAATTTAATTTATCCAATTTTTCTTCAAAATGGAAAAGGCATAAAAACGGAGATAAAATCGCTTCCAAACAACTTTAGATGGAGTATTGATAAGTTACTTCCTGAGGTGGAAACATGTTTAAAATTAGGGATTTCGACGTATGTATTATTTCCAGCAATCGAGGAACAATTAAAAGATAAAACCGCCACACTTTCTTATTCTCAAGACAATTACTACTTGGATGTCATTCGCGAATTAAAACAAAATTTCCCTGAAATAGTATTAATGAGTGACGTTGCGATGGATCCTTATTCCTCTGATGGACACGATGGTTTGGTTGAAAACGGGAAAATTTTAAACGATGAAACCTTACCTATTTTAGCAAAAATGACCATTGCTCAAGCGCAAGCAGGAATTGATATTTTAGGTCCTTCGGACATGATGGATGGAAGAATTTCCTTTTTAAGAAATGCTTTAGATAATGAAAATTTTAAAGATGTGAGTATCATGTCTTACACCGCTAAATATGCTTCTGCATTTTACGGACCATTTCGTGATGCCTTGGATTCTGCTCCAAAATCTGGTGACAAAAAAACATATCAAATGAATCCAGCCAACAAGAGAGAAGCCCTATTGGAAGCACAATTGGATTTTGAAGAAGGAGCCGACATGATGATGGTTAAGCCTGCATTATGTTATTTGGATGTAATTCACATGCTGAAAGAAAAATTTCCAATTCCCATTACGGCATATAATGTAAGTGGAGAATGCGCGATGGTTTACGCAGCATCACAAAATGGCTGGCTAAATTATGAAGCAACTATGAGCGAAATGTTGCTAAGTATCAGACGTGCTGGAGCAGACGGAATATTAAGTTATTTTGCCAAAGATTTTGCTAAGATGCTTAAATCTTGATAAAAAGCAACATTTAATAGAGACCTTTTCAAGAGAATTCTATCAAAGTAATTTCTGGTTTGATACCAATTCTGCCCATATAACCGAGGCATCCCAAACCACGATTAACATACAATTTTTGTTCTTCATTGTGGTATAAACCTGCCCATTGCGGATAAATGTATTTAGACGGACTCCATTTAAAACCAGGGATTTCCACTCCAAATTGAAACCCGTGGGTGTGTCCTGACAAAGTCAAATCAATTTTAGGATAGTCTTTTAGTATTTGCATTCTCCAATGACTTGGGTCGTGGGAAAGTAAAATCTGAAGGCTATTTTCGTCCATATCTTGATATGCTTTTGATAGATCGCCATACTTTTTGAAATTAAGATTCCCGCCCCAATTTTCAACTCCTATTAAGGTAAAAAAATCGTTTTCCTTTACAATTTTCACATGTTGATTATTGAGCAACTTCCACCCTACTCGCTCATGTAAATGAAGCATCTCTTCAAAATTTTTCTCCTTTTCATTTTCACTTGACCAGGAATGATAATCTCCATAATCGTGATTTCCGAGTGTACTGTAAACACCATGGGGAGCTTTCAATTGCGACAATACATCTTCAAATTCGAATGCTTCTTCCGTTTTGCTATTTACCAAATCTCCTGTAAATACTATTAAATCCGGTTTTAATTCCAAAATTAAATTTACCGCTTTCTGCAACTGATATTTTCCTTGTAAACTTCCAGTGTGAATATCGGAAATTTGAACAATCTTAAAGCCTTTAAAAGCATTTGATATTTTTGGTGATTTGAATTTGACTCTATGAATTTTGAAGTCATAAGCAGTTCGAATAATACCATAAGAAAATGTAGCCAATGGAATTAATGCCGAAGAAAGAGCAACTTTTGACACAAAAGATCTACGGGATTTCAATAATTCGGTCACATTTTCTATTTTGCTAGATATAAAAAAAGATCGAAAATAGTTTACAAAAAGAAAAACGACAAAAACTAAAGCAATTATTAATTTCGTTATCAAAAGAATGAAAAATATATTTACTATCAGGTTTTTTGTGAAAGTATTTTCAATCATTCTAGAAGAAAACGAAAAAATATAAATTGAAGCAGTTACGAGCCACCAAATCCAAATGTAACGTTTCACGTTGACTGTTGAAATTGAATTCAAATAAATTTTGAAAGCTATAAAGGAGGCAATTTCAGCAAAAATAAGGAGCGAAATTAAAACGATTGGTAAAATATATTGTCTCTGCATAAGTTAAGAACAAAATTAAATAAATTTGGTTGTCAGTAAATAAAGAAAAGATCTAAGCATTTAAAATTTGTTAATTTTACCATTATTTTCTGTCATGGATACAATTTTTGATACCAAAAAATCGATTTTACTAGAAATCAAAGGATTAAATTCTAATGGTAATGGAATTTTTGTAAAGAGAGACGACCTCATCCATGAAGACGTTTCAGGAAATAAATGGCGAAAATTGAAATACAACATGCTACAAGCCCAATCAATGCAAAAAAGTGGAATTTTGACCTTTGGAGGAGCATTTTCCAATCATTTGGTAGCCACGGCGTCAGCATGTAATTCATTGAATTTAAAATCGATAGGAATTGTTAGAGGAGATGAATTGAACGAGAACTCGAATCATACTTTAACAAAATGTCATTCATTGGGAATGAAATTAATTTTTGTAAGTCGTGAAAACTACAATCAAAAAAACGATTATGATTATTTAAACTCCTTAAAAAATGAATTTCCTGACTTTTACATTGTTCCTGAAGGTGGTTCGAATTACTATGGATTGATTGGTTGTCAGGAAATTACAAAAGAAATTGAGCAAGATTTTGATCACCTATTTATATCTCAAGGCACCACAACAACAAGTTGTGGTATTTTACTTTCATTAAAAGAAAATCAGACTTTACATGTTATTCCTGCCCTTAAGGGATTTGATTCTTTGGAAGAAATGCGAAAAATCTTAAAGCAGGCTCTTTTTGATGCAGAAACAGTAGAAGAATTATTGACAAAAGTTCAAGTTCATACAGAATTTCATTTTGGAGGTTATGGGAAAATCACCCAGGAACTAATTGATTTTATGTCACAAATGAGCAAGAAGCATGAACTTTGCTTAGACCAGGTTTACACAGCCAAAGCTTTTTATGGCATGTTGCGAGTAATTGAGAATGAAAGGTTTCAAAACCAAAAAATAATATTTGTTCACACGGGAGGCTTACAGGGAAATTCTCACTCCTGATTAATTTCCTGAAGAAATAACATCTTGTTTTTAAAATGTTAATTTAAATTGAATTTGAAAAAATAGCATACTTTTGTATGACAAAATGAACAATTTAAGCAAAAATATCGGGAAAATCTCTTGTGTTTTTACAGTATTTTTACTGTTTATAAATTTGCTATTCACTTCATTTTCAGCTTTCTCAGAAAACGATTTTGAAAATTCAACAAAAAAGAAATCAAGTTATTTTTCTGAATTAATCACTGATGAATTAGTTTTTGAAAAAGAATTTTTTGAAGAAGAAGAAGAATTTGACGATGAAAATTCAAGTTCTTGGAATAATTATTTATTTGCTTCCACAAATTTTTCCTTTTTCAAATCCTTTAAAGTTGAATTAGCTGAAAATTTCACTTTAATAAAAGTAAAAAAATCCAAAAAATTAGCCAAATGGCTAGAAATTAGACACCTAATAATATGATTATTAATAAGACTTACTGAATTTAAACAGGTTTTATTAACAAATTATATCATTCTCATGAATAAAATTTCTTTATCGAAGTTTTCTAAAATGATATATTCAAATCGAATGTATCATGAAAAACAGTAAATCACAGTTTGATTTCCACCAAATACTGCACGATCTAAAGCATTATTTACCTGCGCAAGCACCCTTAAAGGATTTTGTACATCACAATACTTTACATGCTTTTCAACAAGATAACTTTCAAGATGCCTTGGTGAAAGCAAATCGAATTTTTGGGTATAAAACATTTTTGAGGTTCAAGGAATATAAAGAATTACTATCAACTGGAAAAATTTCACTTGAAATTCTAGAAAAACTAATCGAGGCAAAAACACCAAGTTCTCAGCAAAAAACATATCTAAAACAACTATTTGAAGCAGAGGAATTAAATTATTCGCTTCCAAGAATTGGACTTTTAAGAGAACATTGGAAAAGCAAGTATCACATCGATTTGGATGCAAAAGTTCATCCTTTTTTATTCCGAATTATCAGTAATTATTTAGATCAGGGAATCGCAATATGGAATCTCCCTGAGAATTCGACTGGCTTTCTAAAGTCAATTATTGATTTGGAAAAGAATTCTTTTAGTGGGATATTTAAGTCCCAAAGAGTAAAGAAAATAATTCAGCAAGAAGAAATTTTACTCGACGAATTACTTACAATTTTGCTAGGAGATGAAAAATTGTATGAGTATTATCTTTTTGATCAACAATTTGCACATCCTGGTTGGTCTGGAATGGTAGCATTTATTGAAGAAAATCCTCATTCGCTTTTAGATGGGAAAAAAATTAGTTTGAGTGATTTAATAAAGTTAGAATTATTACTTGAAATCGATGCATTAGACACCCATTTTTCTTATTCAGAAAAAAATAAATCATGGTTGCCATTAAATCAGAAACTTTCTAAAAATTACAGCAATTTATTTAGTGAAATAAAGCAAAATCAAAACGATGATTTAAAAAACACTTGGCAAGAAGCATTTGAATGGACGTTTTATAATGAGGTTTTATTCAATATCAAACAGCAAGAAAAACGAAATCCGGAAAATTTAAATTGCACTTTCAAAGCAGTTTTATGCATTGATGATAGAGAATGTTCCTTGCGACGTCACCTTGAGCAGGAAGATAAAAATTGTGAAACTTTTGGCACCGCAGGACATTTCAATGTAGAGTTCTATTTTCAACCAGAAAAAGGGAAATTTTAAACAAAAGTGAGTCCAGCTCCAGTAACTCCA
>CAZHLZ010000198.1:0-7250 GCA_964532475.1 uncultured Chitinophaga sp. | reverse complement strand
TGTCCTGCGATTCCAGGAAGATTAGATTATATTTTGAATTTGTCAGACCTTTTAGGAATTACTGAAAATAAATCAGTGCGGGTATTAGATATAGGAACAGGTGCAAATTTGATTTATCCGATTCTTGGAGCAGCCTTGTTGAATTGGGATTTCATTGCTTCTGAAAATAATGATATCGCACTTGATAATGCGGAACAAATCCTATTCAAAAACAAGCATTTAGGTAAAAAAATTTACCTTCGAAAACAAGCTGACAAAAATCAAATTTTTAAAGGAATTATTGAAAAAGAAGATCGTTTTGATGTGACTATGTGTAATCCGCCGTTTCATTCTTCACTAGAGGAAGCAAATGCTGGAAGCAAACGAAAATGGAATAATCTAAAAAAGAATAAATCTGTTAATGAACTATTCAATTTTGGCGGTCAGAATGATGAATTGTGGTGTGATGGAGGTGAACGTCAATTTATTCTCAAAATGATTCAAGAAAGTATTCTTTTTAAAGAAAATTGCCGATTTTTTACCACTTTGGTTTCTAAAAAAGAGAATTTAGACGTATTTGTTACTTCACTCAAAAGTTTGAAGGCTAAAGTTCAAATTATTGAACAATCACAAGGTCAGAAGCAAAGCAGAATATTGGTTTGGAGTTTTTAGCTTTTATAAAATTTTAGTTTTTTTATTCAATTCCAAATAATAAAATCATTCCCCTGTAATGACTTGTTAAATGCGTTGCGCATAATTACAATTTTTCGCGCAGCTTCCATGTCACCTTTTTGAGCTTTGTGTTTTAGTTTGTAATAAAGATCTAAACTGATTCCAAATAGATCATGTTCGATTTTCTTTTTTAAATCAGCGATTTTTCCATTAATTTGAATCAAAAAGTATTCCAGTTCACCTAGTTCATCTAATTCATTTTTTGAAATGTTACCTTTTTTTACTAGTTCAGTATAGCGTGGAAGCGTTACATTCAATAAATCTATAAAGCGATCCAACTCTTTATTTATTTCTTCTTGATACGTTTTATTTGTCATTGCTTGAACTTTTGATGAAATAAATGTAAGACAAATATTTATATAATTCAAATTTTTTTTCAATTTTAACATTTTTTTTTAAAATGCTGTAACTTTTTTGTAACTTAAATGTCTTAAAGGAAGAATTTATAAATTTGAACGCTCGGGAATACAATATTGCAGTGGATAGTTTTGCCGATAATATTTATCGCTTTGCTTTGAAGCACCTCAAAAATGAGATGGCTGCCAAAGATGTTGTGCAAGAAACTTTTTTGAAAGTATGGGAGAAACACGAGCAAGTTGCCTACGAAAAAGTAAAATCTTATTTGTTTACAACGGCATATCATGCAATCATTGATTTTGTGAAAAAAGAAAAAAGAAACGGTGATTTTGAAAAAGTGGACATGCATTTATCTTCCACAGATTTTGCTGATTTTTCTGCCAATGAAAGCGATTTGAAAAGAATTTTGGATCAAGCTTTAAACACCTTGCCTGAAATTCAAAAAACAGTAGTTTTGCTGCGTGATTATGAGGCTTATTCGTATGATGAAATTGCAGAAATTACGAATTTAAGCGAGGCTCAAGTCAAAGTTTATATTTTTAGAGCGAGACAAAGTCTCAAAAATTACCTGAAGGGAAGTGAAATTCTCAATTAAAAAAGAAGAACATGAGTTTAAATGTTAATATAGAAAATTACGAAGCATTTTATTTAGATTTCCTTGAAGGAAATTTGAATGAACAAGAAATGCAAGAATTTTTAGCTTTTCTTGACTTACATCCTGAGTTGAAAGTAGAGGATGATTTCTTAAACTTGGAATTAGATTCATGCGAAGTGCTTGATAAATCATTTGTCAATAGTTTAAAAATTGACAGTTTGAATGCCAAAATTTCACCTGCTAACTGCGAAGAATTTTTTGTTGCGTTTTATGAAAAAACCCTAAGTCAAGATAAAATTAATGAATTAACTACTTTTTTAAATCAACACCCAAGCCTAAAATCTGATTTTGAATTGTATCGATTAAGTTTTCTGAAATCTGATACTTCCATTGTTTATGAGGATAAAAAGTCCATAAAACGAGGAGTTGTTATTCCAATGTATGTGCGCTTGGTGGCAGTGGCAGCAGCGATTATTCTTGTCTTATTAGTTTATCCTTTTTCAAATGAAACAAGTTTGAATGTAGGTTCTGCATATCATATTTCAGCATCCTTGAATTCATTATCTGGTCGAAAAATTGAAAAAAATAGTTCAGTAAGTAAAAATAATAAGGAAGTTAATTTTACAAAACTTACGAATGAATCAATAGAAAATTCGAATTTTCAAAATGCAGTCTTAGAGGCTAATGAAACTTATTCATTGGCGACGGTTGGAAATCTTAATTTGAAAAAAATAGGTACTTTTTCACATACTAAAGTTAAATTCCTTGAACCAGAAGAGTTTGATCAGGCATTTTACTTCAATAAATCCAAAAAGAATTTTGAAGATCAAAAGGATGATGCAAACACCTATTTATCTTTCAGAGATATGAAAAATCCTGCACCTATTGTTACTAATGCCTTGAAAGAAAGATTGCAAAAAGAAGTTGATTTTCGCTCTGCAAAGGAAACTAGAAACAAGCAAGGAGGATTTTTTCTTAAAATTGGAAAGTTTGAAATTTCCCGCAAAACTGCTCCAGTAAATGCAGATGTTTTGGCAACAAATTAGTATTATTTATGAAAGAAGTCTTTATTACTGGTGTATCCTCAGGCCTTGGAAAGTCCTTAGCGGAAATGTATTTGTTGCGTGATTACCAAGTAGTTGGCTTAGGCAGAATTCACTCCATTTTTCATCCCAATTTTTCTTTCCATCAATGTGACTTAAGTGAAACTGATTTTTTGAAAAATGTTGATCTTGAAATTCAAGAAAATTCTGAAGTAATATTAATCAATAATGCTGGTGTAATTGGTGAAATAAAGAGAGTTTCAGATCAAAACGACAATTTTTCGAAGGAATTATTTGCAGTAAATGTATTAGCACCCATTGAATTAATTCGTCGTTTTAGTCAATTATGTCAGGAAAAAAATTCAGTGCTCACCATTGTTAATATCAGTTCTGGTGCTGGAAGAAGAGCAATTCCCTCATGGGCAAATTATTGTGCTTCAAAAACGGCTTTAGATATGTTTTCAGAATGTTATCAGTTGGAGGAAATAGAAAAAGGCTCGAAAAATAGAATTTTTTCTGTCGCTCCTGGGGTAATTGACACCAAAATGCAAGATAAAATACGTTCCAGTTCCGCTTCAGACTTTTCTTCTTTAGACAATTTTGTTGAGCTGAAAAAATCAAACTCCCTGCGAAGTGCTGCTGATGTTGCCTTGGCACTCATTGAAGCTTTAGAAAACAATGAATTTAAGGAAGTGATTTGTAGGTTATAATTTTTGCAGCAATTCCATTAATTCCTCAAAAGTTGAATTTTTCAACACAAAGTTTGCCTTAAATCCACGTTCAAGAAGTGTTTTTTCAGTGGATTTCCCCCAAGCGATGAGGATTGATTTTTCGCTTATTTTATTGGTAAGAAGGAAGGAGTTTACATTACTTGGACTTGTAAAAACCAGGAAATTAAAGTTTTGTGAAAATTGGTAACTTACAAATTTCGTTTCATAAATCACCAATTCATGTATAATTGCTGAATCTATGTGTTTTTGGATTGTTTTTTTACTTTCTGTGGATTGAATAAATGTGATTGAAGAGCCATTTAAAAAAAGATTTAGTTGCTTTGAAACTTCTTCTACATTTCCAGCGTTTTCGCCACAAAAATCTACCTTAAAACCAAGATTTTCGATGTGTTTTTTTGTCGCTTCACCGACACAGCAAATTTTGATGTTTGTAGGAAAGTCTTTATTTTTTAAATAGAAATCAAAGGCGTTTTTACTTCCAAAAAAGACAAATTCTGTATTAATCTTCTCTTTTGTTTCTTTTTCTTTGAAGGAAATGAGTGACTGAGCGAATAAATCGATTGAATTATTTTTGCAAAAATTTGAAAATTCTGCAAGTTCATCTCTATTTTTAGATAAGAATAAAGATTTTTTTGCCGCTGTATTCATTATTACCACTAAAACTAATTTAATTTTAAGTTTAATTTTTGTTCTTTTTATTCGCACTTTTTATGCTTTTTTTTGTGCTCATGAGAAAAGTTCATTGCCAAAAAGAACCAAAAGTAGCTTCGCTGAGACCGCCTTCGGCTAAGTTCTAGTGCTTGAAAACGCATCTACCTTTCAACAAACGACGCTAAAAAATCAAAACTCGCTGCGCTCAAACACTTGATTTTTTTACGCTTACTTATTGTGAAAGGTGCCAGATTTACGTTTTCTAGGCACAAATTGAAATTTTTGTAAAAAGCCTCAAACAGAATTAAAATTAGAAAGCTTGTTTTTACATTTTACCACAGTATTTTTATTCACTTTTTAAAACTGCTACGATATTTTCAGCATTTAAGTCAAAGTTTTCTGAGGAGAAATGTCTGATTTTTGCTCCGTCTTCCCATTTTTTTGCAAAGGAAACAAACACTGAATCTTGACTTTCACAGTAAACTCCCAAGGGTAATTGACATCCACCTTCCATTAAATTTAGCACTTTTCTCTCCACAGCAATTTGTTTTTCTACAGAGGTATTATTCAATTGCTGAATGATGCGAAACATGCGTTCATCTTTGTCTCTAATCTGTAAACCCAAAACACCTTGTGCTGGTGCTGGAACGAATTCTTTTGGGTCTAATACCACTACGTGAAATTCTGATAAATCAATTTTTAAACGTTTCACGCCTGCTTTGGCAAGTAAAATGGCATCGTAATTTCCGTCTCTCAATTTTTGAATTCTAGTCGGCACGTTACCTCTTAATTCTCTAATCTCCAAATCTTTACGAAATAATCTTACCAATGATTTTCTTCGAGCTGAAGAAGTTCCGATGCTTGCATTTTCTGCCAAGGACCATTTATTGGCTGTATCAACTTTGTTTTTTGCAATTAATAGCAGTTCAGATGGATCTTCACGTTCGGATACTGCTGCAATTTTTAGTCCTGCTGGTGGATTGGTTTCTAAGTCTTTGTGAGAATGAACAGCAACATCAATTGTGCCAGCAAGTAATTCGTTTTCAATTTCTTTGGTGAAAAATCCCTTGCCTTCTAATTTGTCAAAACTCAAATTTTGAATGGCATCTCCTTGTGTAATGATGATTTTTATTTCAACTTCATGTCCAAATGCTTGTAATTGATTTTTAACATGATTTGCTTGCCACAAAGCTAAGTCACTACCTCGAGAACCGATAATAATTTTTTCCATCTGTAAATTAAGCTTTAGTTTTCTTGTTTTAGCATTATTTCTTTAGCTAATAACATTGGACCACTGATGTATTTTTTCTCCATGAAAGAAATAATTTTATCCAAAACTTCGCGAGAATCACCATCCAAATTTTCTAATTCATTTTTGAAAACATGGTCAAAAGCCGTTTTTTTAATGTCTTTTACCATGATTGGCACTTCTCGCATGGCGATTTCTACTTTTCTAATGCGATTAAGTTCTTGAAAAGTGAAAATTGCTTCTTTCAAAATTTCTTCAACATGCGTTATTTCTTTGGATCTTTCTTTCAAATTTTGGTCAGAAATTTTTTGTAGATAATCAACCGAAATGTGCTCCACATTGTGTGAATTGATAATTGATTTATCTAAATCATGTGGAATTGCAATGTCAATAACAACTTTGCGGTCTGTTTCTTTTTGTAATAGATTATCGTAAATTTCTGGAGTAATGATGTGATTTTCGGATCCTGTACAGGTAATGATAATATCAAATCCTCCTGTGTAATTTTTTAATTCACTAAGTTCAAATGCCTTAGCATTTAAGTCTTTCGCTAAATTTTCTGCTTTTGAGAAAGTACGATTAAACACCGCAAAATTTCTGTATCCATGTTTTCTCAAAAATTTACTCATATTGGTGTTTGTCATCCCTGCACCGATAATTAATATTCGTGCATTTAATGGGATATCCATATCGCGCAAGGTGTGGTAAGCTAAGGCAACGACTGAAACTGGTTTTGTAGCAATACTCGTTTCCGTGTAAACTCTTTTTGCTGTTTCAACCGTGTGACGAATAGCTAAACGAATAAAATCTCCAGTAATTCCAAGTTTTTTAGATAAATCGTATGCATTTCTAACTTGCGTAATGATTTCTCGTTCGCCCACAATCATCGAATCGATAGAAGAGGCAACTTGTAATAAATGTTCGATTGCAGCTAAACCACTAAAAACTTGAGCTTTTTCTGCAAAAAATTGTGCTTGCTCTTGTTCGAAATGAGGATAAAGTTTGGTGAAAAAATCTTCTAAATAATCATTTGATAATTGATTATCGGTAATAAATGCGAATTCAACACGATTACAAGTAGATAAAAACATCAATTCTTTTAATTGTTTGTTTTCTTTTAAAAAATGTAATCTATCGTGTTGATTGTCAGTTTCAATATGCAATTTTCCTACTTCAGAAACATCAAGATTTCTGTGGGTAAAGGCAACAATGTGAAACGAATTTAGCATTTTTCTTTTTTCTAAGTACAAAGTTGCTCACAATTATTGTTTTAATTGTCATAGTTTTGTCAATTTTGTGTAATTTAGAATAGATTTAAATAGTAGCTTAAAATTCTTTGTTACTCTAGCTTTGAACTAGTTTTAAACTATTTTCTTAATTGATGGGAATCTCTAAAATCTCAAATTTTCGAGGTCTTACGTTGAGCTCGTCGAAATGCAAACAAGAAATTAAATCCGCTTCCGATATGTATCGGAATTACATTTGTAAATGAGAATACGAAGTCTCAGCGAAGCTAAATTTAATTTAGCAGTTGAACGAAGAATGGGGGAGTTTTTAGAGGTTTCTTAATCTACACAATCACAAGGAGGGTCAAAATAAATTGTGACTTTATCTAATGCAGAAATCCATTTTTCTTGAAATTTAGGACTGTATTTGATGCCTTCTGCATGAATAATTTTCAAAGATTTTAAGTTTAAAAATGATGTGGGAAAAGTTTTAATTGGGTTGTCCCAAAAGTCGATGTAAGTTAATTTTTCAAGTTGTATGATGCAAGAATCAATTACTTGAATGGAGTTGCGATTAAATTTTAAGACTTCCATATTTTCTAGCTGGCAGATGTTACTTGGAAAGGTTTCAAATTTATTTTTGCTGAAATCCAGGTAGCTTAGTTTTGTGAAATTGAAAATGTTAGA
>CAZHLZ010000197.1:1593-7255 GCA_964532475.1 uncultured Chitinophaga sp. | reverse complement strand
CAAATTCGAACTTATTTTTTGATTTACCACAAAAAATAAATGTGGGTTTGTATCATAGTTGGGCAGTAAAGCTAAATTCAGACAAAAATTTTAGAGAAATTGCACGAAGTGAAAATCAAGTACTAATGGCAATTGAGCATAAAACTTTACCGATTTTTGGGGTACAATTTCACCCAGAATCCATTTTAACTGATTTTGGTAAAGAAATTTTATTTAACTTTGTTTATCGATGAAGTATTAATTAAAAAACATAAACACTATGAAAACTGCTATTAACATCACTGGAATTGCCTTTAGTATTATCTTTGGTATTGTAATTTTATATTACATTGGCTTGGTTCACGACGCAAGAATGGAGTCTCTATTTTCTTCAATAAATTCGTATTCAAGTTCTCCTTATTCTACTTATACGCCTTATTCAAGTTCATCTGATTCAGCTTCATCAATAACTGAGGAAGGTGGATTAATTTGTTTGGCATTCTTCTTATTTTTCCTTTTCACCAATATTTTTAACTTAATCAAGGTTAAAACGAAAACGAATAAAGTGATTTCGATTATTGGTTTAAGTTTAACAGGAATTTTCACCCTTTGGAATTTATTAATGATAACAGATTCTGGAGCTTTATCATTTGATGAAGTAGGTGTTGCATTTTTACTCTATTGCTTTGTTTTACTCGCTTTTGCGATTATCTCTACGGTGCAATGCAGTGTGCATTCGAAGAAGCTTGCTTCTGGAGAATAGTTAATAGATTATGGACAATAGATAATAGACTTTAGACAATAGATTAAAGTTGGTAACAATTAAGTGAAATGAAAGCAACTACATTAATTTTATCTTTAATATTTATACATGAATCTTTTTCCATATTTGCTCAAAATGTTGAAAGTGAAACCAGTAAGACGGGAACAATTTATATTTTAAGATCAACCGGACTTTTTGGAAGTGCTGGTGCATTTAGCACCTTTATAGATGGAAACTTAACTTGTAGGATTAACAACAATAAATATTCAATTCATGAAGTTCCAGCTGGTACACATCAATTTTCCATTCAATTTTATGGACGAAAAGAGAAAAATAAAAATGCTAAAATTGATGTTAATGTTGGTAGAGGTGAAACTATATATTTAAGTGTAGTGCAAATTATTGGTTTATATTTTAATAGTATTGTATATTGCGATGAAATAACAGAAGAAACAGCAAAAAGAAAACTAATCGAACTAAACAAAGATGATAAATGCCATTGAGGTGTTATTTGTTCATAGCTTCACCTATGCTCCACCGCCACAACAGTTACTTAAAGTTGAGGTGTATGAGAAGAAATATTTTCTTTTTTTGGCAAAGAACCAAATGAATTATCAACCAAAACGGTCAGCCATATTTGGGTATGTAGATTCAATTTGTTGTCCAAATTCTAATGTCTTTAGTCTAACTCTTTAGTCTTATGTCTATATTCTAACAACTTAAGTCTAAGGTCTCAAGTCTACCCCAAAGTCTATTTTTTCTTCTGACCTCTAGTTTTTGGTCGACCATATTTGTCCATCTTAATTTGTTTCCAATTTTTACGGACATTGACTTTTTTGTTTTTGTCCTTTTTCTCATGGAAAGAAGCACCAACATTTTCACGTCTAGCGATTTTTAATTGGATTATTTTTTGCTCTGATTTTGGCTGTTCCTCAGCAATTAAGATTTCAGAAACAGGAAAAGATTCATCAATTTTTTCAGTTTGGATGGGCATCTTGATGTATTCCAAAATTGCTTCCCAATGTGCGGTTTCAAAAGGAGATAAGAAGCTAATTGCATTTCCATCTGCTTCAGCACGACCAGTTCGACCAATTCTATGGATATAATTTTCTGGTTCTTCAGGAATATCTATGTTTATGACGTGACTCACCTCTGAAATATCAATTCCACGGGAAATTAAATCCGTAGCAATCAAAAACTGAATATTTCCATTTTTGAAGTCTGTAACTGTATTGAAACGCAAATTTTGAGATTTATTTGAGTGAATTACTCCAACCGATAAATCTGAATTTTGACTCAATTCCTCAAAAACCATATCAGCCTTTTTCTTAGAATCAACAAACATCAATACCTTGGTGAAGCTTTTATCTTCCTCTAATTGTTTCTTCAAATAGGCAATTTTCGTATAGAAATTTGGAATTTCAATCGCTTTCTGAACAATTTTTTCAATTGGTGTTCCAGCCGGAGCAGCCTCCACTTTGATTGGATCAATGAAATAATCTAGAATGAAATATTCAATATCGTCTGAAAGCGTTGCAGAAAACATCAAACTTTGTTTTTTTGTAGGTAAAATTTCCAACAATTGACTTAATTGTGGTCTAAAACCTAAATCCAACATTTCATCCACTTCGTCAATAATTAATTTTTTAACATCCTTTAAAATTAAATCTCCGTTTAGGGCTAAATCCAATAATCGTCCAGGTGTTGAGACCAAAATGTCTAATCCATTTGCAATTTCTTCAGATTGTGTTCGAATATTTACACCTCCAAAAGTACCAATTGTAACCACATTCATGTAAGTGGTTAATTTCTCAATTTCATCAATAATTTGAACCACTAATTCTCTAGTTGGAACTACAATGATAATTTGTGGATTTCTTTTCTTTGAAAATGCCCATTGACGCAGGGTAGGCAATAAATATGCTAAAGTTTTTCCAGTTCCAGTTTGTGCAATCCCAATGACATCCTTTCCTGACATAATTGGAGAAAAGGATTTTTCTTGAATACTCGTTGGGAATTCAAAGTTTAAATCCGCTAGGGCATTCAATAATTGTTTGCTTAAATTTAAGTCGCTAAATTTTGTCATTGGTGTTTTTTCTGAAAATTTGAAGTAGTGTAGATTTGCAAAAGTACGATTTTTTAAGCGATAAAGGAAATTAATATTTGTTATTCGTTTTATTGAGACAATTTTTCTTGTAATTAATTCCCTGAAAGCTAAAATATTAGGCCGATATTTTTCGTTATCATTTTTTATTTTCAAATCGAAAAAGGCTTCTATTTCTTAATTTTTCTGTAACCAAATATTGTAAATCAGTTATTGCTAAAAAAAATATTTATGAAAGGATTATCAATACACAGCAAAGCTTTACGCTTAACGATTTTTTTAGTTTTTGTAGCTAATAGTATATTTTCTCAGGAATTTTCGGACGCTTTCAGGGAATTTAAGAGTGGATATAGAATTAGTAATTATTATTCTGAATCTTTTTATGAGGAGCAACAAGGTTTGATGACACCCAAAACTAGAAGTAAATTAGGAATTAAAAAAATAGTTATAACTAATAAGAGTAAGAATAATAAGGTAAGTGTCACAGAATTAAACTATAATTCTAAAGGGAAATTAGTTCATTCAAAAAGTGATAAATTTGAACGAAAAAGCGAATACATTTCAGACACCTTAGAAAATTATCGTTTTACTTCCTATAAAGGTAAAACCAAAGAAAATAAGCGAACCTTTCTTGGTAAAGAAATTCTTACTGATGAGCGCATTGTAAAAGGAAAAAGGGTTTCCCTTACAAGCAATGAATACACCGATTTTGGAAAAATTAAGTATTCAAAATTTACAGGTAAAAGAAAGGTTTTTGAAATGAAATATTACTACGACGCTCAAAATAAGTTGATTAGGAGTGAATATTTAAAAAAAGGAAAAATTAACCAATCTTGGGTTTATGAATGCAAGGAACAAGGAGAATTGCTTACATCAAACAAAAATGAATTACTTTCTAGCGTTTGCACCTATAGAGAAGAAAGTTCAGATGGTTCTTATTCAGTTTTTACACGTTCAATTGTGGACGGAAAGGTTCGTCTAAACAAGAATATTTTCAGTAAAGATTCAATTTTGATTGGAAATGAATATTACGAGAAGGATTCTATTTTAATTAGAAAATGGTCAAAAAGTAATGGCGTTGATATTAATGAATATTACAGAAAAGGGAAACTAGATAGAAGCTGGGTGAAAAAATACAATACCAATAATCAACTAATAGAATCATCTTTTTTAAGAAAAGGAAAACTAAAAAACAAGTCCATCCTAAGTTATGACGAAGCTGGAAATAATAGTATTAAAGAGGAGTATTTCGGTAGAAAAATGAAATTACAATTTAAATATGTCAATAGTTTTAATCCAGACAAAACGAAAAAGCAGAATTTATATTACAAAAAGGGAAAATTGATTAGAGAACAAAATTACTCGTATGAATTTTAAAAATAAATAAATTTTCTCATCTAAAATTATCTCAAATTGGAACGGAATTGCAAAATTCTCAAAAAAATTCACTAGCTTAGTGTCTAAAAATTGGGAATTATGGCATTTTATGAGTTAGAAGAAGGAGAAAAAGTTCTAAATACTTGGACTTTATTGTATACACCCCCAAAAGGTGGTAAGTATAATGGAAAATTAGTTGTAACTAATCGACGATTACTATACGATGCACAATTTGATGTAAGTGCTTTCGGAATTGTGGATGAATTATTATGGTTTAAAAAAGGATCGGAAGCGTATATTTCAATTCCAAAAAGTCGCATCAGACAAGTTGTTGCCGAAAAGAGTTTCTTTGCGAAAAAGGCCATTTTAACCTTAGATGATGAGTCAAAACATACTTTTAACTATGGGATGTTAAACATTGACCCCGTTGTGAAAGCCATTGAAGAAAAATAAAAATTTATTTTTTTGTAAAGCTTAAATTTAATATGCTGGCATAATAATTGTTTGTGTTTTTGAAAAATTTAAATATTAAAACCATGAACAAGATTTCCTTATTTTTGGCCACTTTTTTAATTGGGGCACTTAGTTTTTCTCAAGAATACAATTATGCAGATAGTATTTACTTCAAAGGGAAATATTACAACAAAGTTGATTACGACAAAGTACTTGCATTAGATGCGAAATTGAACTTTGAAACCTATTTTATGCCTGGTTTGGCTTATTCTATGTATCAGCCCAAAGCAAGTGATTCATTAGGTTTATTTTCTGGTTTGGCTGTTGAATATTTGATCTACGCAAAAGCTGAGCAAAATGATGAATCTGGTCCAAGTCACGTGCGTTGGTATTCAAAATTAAACATCCTTAATTCCGACAAAAAAGACATTAATTCGATGTTTATGTACACTGTTGGTTTAGATTTATCCTTAGAAAAAAATCCAAAAAGAAATTTTCTAGTTCCTTATTTCGGACTTGAATTTGGTGGAATAACACAAAAACAATTGGGTTCTACAGTTCAATTTACACCTACATTAGGGATTCATTTGCTTGCGAAAAAGAATATTTTTCTAAACGTGCATGGTGGTTATGTTTATCCACTTAGAAATTTTGAAATTCAACAAGGATGGTTTGCTCAAGCAGGTTTGAATTTTGCTTTGTGGTAAAAAAAATACCTGACATTTTGTAAGAATGGAGGTGATATTAACTTGGTATATTCAAAAATACACAAAATAAAAAACCCAACTAATTGATTTACAATTAATTGGGTTTTTTTGTGACCTCGTCAGGATTCAAACCTGAAACCTCTACAGCCGTAATGTAGTGCTCTATTCAGTTGAGCTACGAAGCCTTTTATCTTTGTGCTCTATTCTCCCGATAATTATCGGGATGAGCTACGAAGCCTTTTATCTTTGTGCTCTATTCTCCCGATAATTATCGGGATG
>CAZHLZ010000197.1:0-1493 GCA_964532475.1 uncultured Chitinophaga sp. | reverse complement strand
AGCTACGAAGCCTTTTGTGGGTGCAAAGTTACACCTTTTATTTTGTTTTGCAAGAAAAAAATAAAAATTATTGAATTTCTGCTGATAATCCTCGTTCTAACAAGGCAGTACATAGTGGTTCCAACTTTTCATATTCACCTCGTTTCACCTGACATTTGCCGTTATGATGAATAATTAATGTACATTGTTCTGCCTGAATAATATCGTGCTCGCAAATATGCATTAAGCATTCAATTACATGGTCAAAAGTGTTAAAATCATCATTGAAAATAATTAAATCACGCTGACCAACTAATTCTTCTACAAGCGCATGTTCTGGTGAAAATTCTATTTCTGTCATTTTATTTTTTTACAAAATTAATCTATTTTTATCATTCAAGCAATTTTATGAATAAAAGAATATATAAATTTTGATACTTTATTTTCACAGAATTTGATTAATTTTACAAAATATTGAGAAGAACAAATCATTACAATCGTTGTTTACTAACTTAAACAGCATATCAAAATTCAAATTCATTACTTTCTCAATGAAATTTATACATAATATTAAATGAAAATAGGAATCGTTTTATACCCAACCTACGGAGGAAGTGGTGTCGTAGCAACCGAATTGGGGAAAGCACTTGCTGACAAAGGACATGAAATTCACTTTGTGACTTATTCACAACCTGTAAGATTAGGGAGTTTTAGACAAAATATTTTTTACCATGAGGTTTCTGTAAGCGATTATCCCTTGTTTGAATTTCAACCCTATGAAACTGTTTTAGCAAGTAAATTAGTAGATGTTGTAAAATATGAGAAATTAGATATTTTACACGTGCATTACGCCATTCCTCATGCTTCTGCGGCCTTCATGGCACAACAAATTTTGAAAGCACAAGGTATTGAAATTCCATTTATCACCACATTACATGGAACTGATATTACATTAGTTGGAAAAGACCAATCTTTCGAGCCCGTAATTACTTTTTGTTTGAATCAATCCAATGCGGTAACAGCAGTGTCGGAAAGTTTAAGAAAAGACACCTACAATCATTTTGGAACCGATAGAGATATTCATGTAATTCCAAATTTCATTGATTCATTGGATGAAATAAAACCTATTAATTTGGAAGTTCGACGCATGTATGCCAAAGATGAAGAAAAAATTATAACGCATACATCCAATTTCAGGAAGGTTAAACGTATTGAGGATGTCATGAATATTTTCCACAAAATAAATGCTGAGGTTCCTTGCAAATTGCTGCTTGCTGGTGATGGTCCGGATCGAAGTTTAGCCGAACGAATGGGAAGGGAATTAAATATTTGCGAACAAATTATTTTTATCGGAAAAGTACGAGATACAAGTCATGTGCTTGAAATTTCTGATTTATTTTTATTGCCTTCAGAAACTGAAAGTTTTGGTTTGGCAGCTTTAGAGGCAATGGCTGTGGGAGTTCCAGTGATTTCTTCCAATACGGGTGGAATTCCTGAAGTGAATATTCATGGAT
>CAZHLZ010000196.1:0-7311 GCA_964532475.1 uncultured Chitinophaga sp. | reverse complement strand
ACACCCTCGAGGTCAAACACGATTTGTCGAAAAAACTCAGCGATTGTAGTTCTTAATGTTTCTTGTACTTGAGAAATGTCGGAAGCCAAGCGAGAAGTTAATTCTCCGACTTTATTTTTGTTAAAAAAATCCATTGGCATATAAACCAAACGGGAAAAAGCATCTTTTCGCACATCTCTCAGTGCATTTTCAGTTACGTTTGTGAAAATAATTACTCGGAAAAACGAAAATAGGGCTTGTAAGCCGAATAGAATGAAAAGTGCAAGTGCGACATCATTTATGGTGTCAAGAGAAATTAATTTGATTGCATCGCTTGAATTTTGAACTTGATTTGAGTTTCCAAGAAGTTTCCCCATTAAGAATGGAAATAGCAGTCCTGCACTGGTAGACAAAATTAAGAATATCCAACCTATTGAAAATGAGAAAGCATAGGGTTTTAGATAGGTAAAAATTCCTTTTGCCTTCTGGATTCCTTCTTTTGTAAGTTTAATTTTTTCTTTTTTCACTTCTTTTTTTTCTTTTTTTGGACGTAACATTTGATATTATAAAATAATGTACAAAATTAACGCTAAAGTGCGTACTTTTGTTCAAATTGAAAAAATATTCAAAAAAGCTTGTTTAATTAGAAATTATATGTACCTTTGCAATCCGAATTTTTGAGAAAAAACGCAATAAATAATAAGAATTAGTCATGAAAAGAACGTTTCAACCCTCTGTTAGAAAGAGAAAAAATAAACATGGTTTCCGCAGTCGTATGGCAACGAAAAATGGCCGTAAAGTATTAGCTGCACGTCGCCGTAAAGGAAGAAAAAAATTAACTGTTTCTGACGAAGGAAACCACAAACGTTAATTTTATTGTTGACTTTAAATTTTATTAAAGGCTGTTCGTGAAATTACGGATAGCCTTTTTTGATTTGTTAAATTTTCACAAATTCTTATTTAAAGACAACAAAAACCGAAAAAGAGTGTTATATTTATAATCATTCTAAATAAAAAAATTAAAATACAATAATATGGGACGTCCGCCTTCAAAACCAGCAAGATTAAGAGACGGTTTTTACATTGAAGTAAAAAACTCTGGATCAAGTGCAATAATATTAAGAAGAGATACTCGTGAACAAATGATGTTGGCTGCACAAGAATATGGCAGAAGTAAACAAGTTACAGTTTTAGGAGAATTAAAAAACGATAAGTGGATTTAGTATTCTGAATTCATTAAATTTTGCGCATTGAGTTGGAAATGAAGGGTTTCATTAGAAATTTTTCCTTTCCAACTTTTTTTTTGATTCAAGTTTTAGCTCGATGGTGATGATTTTTTTGGATACCAAATGCACAAATTGGCACGAATGAATCATTATTTTGTGCATGAACATTCAAAGGACTGTTACTAATTCTTCACAACTACCCATTCATGCGAAAAATTTACCGCTCTAATTTTAACAAAATATTGTCCTGAGGCGTATTTAGACAAGTCTAAAGTCATTTTTTGTTCTTTAACCTTTTGTCTATCCAAAATTGTTCCCATTTTATCGTAAATGTAAATTTCTTTGTCTTCCATAGCCAAAAAATCGGCATCAAAAACTACACTTATTTCAGCAAGTGTAGGGTTTGGGTAGATCAAAAAATCAAAATTTTCTTTAGAGTCTTCGATTTTAAGACTATCTTGATTTACTTTACTATTTTCTTCTGTAAGCTCCACATTTGTTCCAGTTTGGTTAGAGCTATTAGCTTGCGCTAAGCCACTTGGGAGGCCAATTACTAAACGTTGAACACGATTTCCAGCATTGTCGTAAACATAGGTGATGTTTTGCGAAAAAGCGGAGAAACTAAGTATGATACTTGCTAGGATTGTTATGTTTTTCATGTTTTGGATATTAAGATGTTAGGATTTTAAGATATTAAGATGTTAGGATATTAAGATTTTAAGACTAGAGACCGAAGACATTAGACTAGAAACTTAAGATATTAGACAGTTGAAATTTGATGAATTTCAGTCTTTCGTCTCTTGTCTTTACTCTAAAGTATTTACTCTCTACTCCTGAGGCTGGGTTTTAGTAGCACTTGTTCTTCACTTTTAAACACCAAGATCCCGTCGATACTGCTTTTTGGAGGAATGGCTTTTCCATTCATGTCGTTTAAACGCATATTGTCTTTAAAGGCGGTATTGTTGAAATTTGCAACAATCATATTCCCTAAAGTGATTGGCAAACCTATAATTACGCCAATTGGAATTTTGTTTTTGTAAGAAGTAATTTGACCTGAATTGTTTTTTTCAATTCCTGTAAATAAAAACAACCAACTGCCCGACATGTAAGGTAAAAAGCCAATTCCGTATTGTTTTACAGGGTTTGAAGCATACAGTTCGTTACTTACTAAAATTCGCTTGTTGCTATCACTTACAAAAACTACATCTTTACCAAGCACCAAAGTGTCATTGGTATTATTACTTAGTTTATAAGCAACAATTTGAAAACCTTTTCTTTTGGCACGACGAACGTATTTTCCATTGCCGTATTCGCCCATCACATCGTATTTATATGCAAGATCTACCTTATCTTGCGACTCATACATGCTGTGTTTTACATTTTTAGGGTAAACAGGGTGATAAGCCGATGCACAACTTTGGAGAAGTCCTAGGAGGATGAGAGGGAGGAGTTTTTTCATTTTGTGTTATTTAATTGTTGCATAAATTTATTGTATTTTTCTTCATTACACCAAAACCATTTTTCTTTTAAAACCCTTTCAGTTTTGTAATCAGGGACATAGTTACTAGGAACAAAACGGACTTTTGAATATTCACCCATACTTTTAGAGTCGTCTGCATTTCCATTTTTAAATTTACTAAATCCCACAGAATCCAAATCATTATCATATACTGAACCAAGAAAATCGAGCGTACTGTCATCAAGAATTTTAAAATATCTATAAATTAAACAGGGTGTTTGTCCTCCAATTTGAGGGTAAATTGTTTTTATAGTATCATTATAAATGGTATATCTAGCCAAAAGACCTGATGTTGAATCATTTAACCTGAAATTCAACATAACTAAACCATTATCATAAAAAAAAAATTTAACAATTGATTGTGATTTTTCTTTCACATTTGTCAATTTTTTGTTGCGATACATTACTCCCTCGGTTGTATATTCATGCGTGTATTCATAATAACCATTCAGTTTAATTTTTTTTTCTAAGCCTGAAAGTGTATCTTTAAAACAATAACCTTTTTCAATAAACGGGTTAATAGCAAAGCGACGAGAGAGGCAGCTTGACAAGCTAACTAAGGTGAAGAAGTAAAGAATTAATTTCCACATAAAGAATGAAAACTATTTGTTTGATAAGTCGACACACATTTTTGAAGAAGTGCTAATAAGATGAATGGAAGGAGTTTTTTCATTTTAATTTATTTTTCATCGATAATTCTAAATTTATATTTTAAATTTTCAATACACCAAACAACTTGATAGGTATTGTTTTCAATCTTAAAGAACATGTGAATATAAAATCTTTTTTTATTTTTTGTACAATAAACTCTAGGGAGGAAGGTTTTACATGAATCCATTATAGGTTCCAAAATATTAGTGAATGCTGAATCAGGAAAATAAAGCACAGAATTATTATAAATGAATTCAATAAATTTATATTTTGGATTTTCTGAATTTAAATAATTTTTGTTTATATTAATATAATAATTGGAAGAGAAAAAAGTACCCATGTTGAAATTCATCTCTGTTTTATTTTTTGTTTGAATAGGGATCTCATTCATTATTAAAACTTCATTTACCACACTATCACAAGCATAAAAATTTAAGATTTCACTTTTTATTATCTCATCTTTAAGATTTGACAAACTTTCTTTTTCAAACATATGAAATCTAGATTCTTGAGAGAATAAAACATTGTTGAAATTTAGAATTAACAACATTAGAACTTTGAATTTCATATTATTAAATTAATGATTCTAAAATAAAATGGGTGAAGCATATATTCTCCTGCTCCGCTGGATTTGCACCGCGTCAGCAGCCACGAAGTGAATCCTGCGGCACATAAATTTCCAATTCCACATCCGATTTCCACCTTTATTCTTTCTCCAAAAATACAAACATTCTTTAATTAGTAACGTGTTCATTTAGTTTTTTTATTAGTTCTTTTTTGGAGATTTCAACTTTACTCCAGTAGACAATCACAGCGTCAAATCCTCCTGATAATTCTATTTCTTCTAAATTGAAGATGTATAAATTACTACTTATTACAGATGATTTTTCTTTATATCTTTTCTTTTCATTTTCAAAATAGGCACTTTTGTCTGATATCGTACCTGCATTACTTCCTGTTATGAAGCCGATTTTCTTGTCATTAAAATCAAAATCATTTTTTGTGTTCTTATATATAATATTAAAATAAGCACTCTCATATTTATTCAAGCTTGAACAATTTTCAACTCCCATTTCAGGAAATTGAATTAAAATGTTTTTAGGTATACTGTCAAAGCTTTCAAGCTGACAATAAACCCTATTTTCAATTAATAAGTAGAAAAATAAAAGGTAAAAAAATAATATTTTCATAATAATTAGAATTTCCCTGTGTAAACTAACTCAAAAACAAATATACATTCTTTTATGTAAAAATTGAATTTTTGATAACCATGTCTAATTTTTGGTTCACTGTAAAATGCTTCAATAATACTATCTTTATCAATAATTTCTATATTGCGTTTTTTATTATCTACCTTGTAAACATGGTCATAAATTAAATCAAAAAAAGCAACAATTTCTATATTGGAGGAAGAGGCACAAATTTCAGTGTCAATAAAATAAATTTTGCTTTGCTCGTACTTCGAATTTAAAAATTTAGCATAATTTTTATTCGATTTTAGTATTCGATTTATTTCAGAATTTGGTTGTATTTCATAGTATTTGGTTTTGTTAATTCCACAACCAAACATTAGACAAAAGAAAAAATGTAAATAAATTAATTTTGAAACCATAATGGAATAAATTTTGCTTTGTCCATGCTTCGAATTTAATAGTTTATTTCATAAGTGCGATATTCACCAGCTTCTAGGTATATTGTATCGTAAAAAATTTCTGTATTGCTGTTGCGGGTTACTTCCCATCTGTAAAAAACATTACCCATGGGTAAATCCGAATACCCATTGGTTTCCCAATTTACACAACCAGAATGTAACCATCCATTTGATGTATAGTGGTTTTTTATGCTATGCTCTCTATACAATAACATAGAATCATTTTCGTCTAAACAGTTTATATTATTAATCTTTAATTTCAAATTAGCACAAGGAGCCAATTCAAATTTAAACTCAAAAGATTCATCATAAAAGGCAAATGTTTTATTTGCTGGTTCTTTGTAACAATTGTTTTCGGGTGTTTCAATGTTTAATTTGTAAGACCTCCTTTTTTTAACTTCAAAATCAAAAAGTGCTTCTCCATTTTCGTTTAAATGGCTGTCATACACTTTTGTGAAAATTTCTTGTGCACCAGTTTTTTCTTCTGTTATCGTAAACCTCAATCCGGCAAGTTTTTCACCAGTAACAGGGTTGATAGCAGAAATGTGAATCGTTTTCTTTTTGTTGCAGGAGAACATTAAAAAGGTAAAGAATATAAAGGGGATAATTAATTTCATTTTATTATAAATTTAATTTGTTCAAACTTCGAATTTAAAAGTTTAGCATAATTTTTATTCGATTTTGTATTCGATTTATTTCAGAATTTGCTTGTATTTCATAGTATTTGGTTTATTCCACAAGCAACAATAAAATTACGTTTATTTCCAAAAGCATGTCATACTTTTCTAATCCAAAATTATAAAAATAAACAAAGTATCCAACTTTTATTTCCCAATTTGAAAGAAAATTTTAGTTTTCACCCTCCCAAATGAACTATTTCCTTAATTTTTACTGACATTTCCCACCCCGCCTCAAATAATCAATTTCCTTCCTTTTTTTTTGCTGAGGTATTCCAATCCCAAAAAAAAATGTACCTTTACAATCGACTTTTAAGTAGTGATTGATGAAGTATAAACGTATATTATTAAAATTAAGCGGTGAGTCACTTATGGGTGACAAGCAATTTGGAATCGATAACAATCGAATCAATTCTTACGCAAAACAAATCAAGGAAATTTGTGAAACGGGTGTTCAAGTTGCTATCGTGATTGGTGGTGGAAATATCTTTCGTGGTGTACAGGCCGAAGAAGGTGGAATGGACAGAACGCACGGAGATTATATGGGAATGTTGGCAACAATGATCAACAGTATGGCCTTGCAAGCTGCATTAGAATCAAACGGTGTGATGACTCGTCTGCAATCTGCCATCGAAATGAAAGAAATTTGTGAACCTTTTGTACGCAGAAGAGCGGTTCGTCATTTGGAAAAAGGAAGAGTTGTAATTTTTGGTGCTGGAACAGGAAATCCTTATTTCACAACTGATTCTGCAGCTTCATTACGTGCCATTGAAATAAATGCTGATGTAATTTTAAAAGGTACACGTGTAGACGGAATTTACACTGCAGATCCATTTAAAGATCCAAATGCGGTGAAATACGAAACGATTTCTTTCGATGATGTGTACCAAAAAGGTCTGAAAATAATGGACATGACAGCATTTACATTGTGTAATGAAAATAATTTGCCAATCATTGTTTTTGACATGGATACGCCTGGAAATTTGAAAAAATTGATGGACGGAGAAAAAGTTGGTACCATTGTAATTAATTAAACATTTTAGCTGAAAACCAGTTTATAGAAAAATTCTATTTTTAATACAATTTAAAATTCAAAAATATGACTGAAGAATTGCAACTAATTTACGATGAATTAGATAGCGAAAATAAAAAAACGCTTTCTCATTTGGAATACGAATTGCAAAAAATTAGAGCGGGAAAAGCAACTCCTTCCATGCTTCAAAGTGTTATGGTTGAATATTATGGAGCACCGACTCCAATCACACAGGTGGCGAATATTTCAACTTTAGATGCAAGAACGATTACGGTTCAAGCTTTTGAGCGTTCCATGTTGAATGAAATCGCAAAAGGAATCATTAATTCAAACCTTGGATTTGCACCTCAAAATAATGGAGAATCCTTGTTAATCAATGTGCCACCTTTAAATGAAGAAAGACGTCGTGAAATGGTGAAAAAAGCCAAAGCAGATGGTGAACATGGAAAAGTTGGAGTTAGAAATAACAGAAAAGATGCTTTAGACATGCTTAAAAGCCTTAAAAGTGAAGGCCTTTCTGAAGATTTACACAAAGATGCTGAAGTGAAAATTCAAACAATTACTAATAATTTCAT
>CAZHLZ010000195.1:0-7313 GCA_964532475.1 uncultured Chitinophaga sp. | reverse complement strand
TTCATTTACAGGTGCAATCTTTTTAAAATGCTCACTTTCAGTTAAAAAAACACTGAGCCTTGAACGTAAGCTTGAAGTATTTGGCGTAGTGATGAATAAGGTTCCATTTGTTTTCAAAACGCGATTAAATTCTTGCATTGCTTTGAATTGATCTTGAAAATGTTCGATTCCTTCTTGACAGATTACATGGTCGAAAGAATCGTTTTCAGCAGCAATATTTTCGTTAATATTTGAGTACTTACAAGTTAATCCTTCTATTTTAAAATATGCTGGAAAAACATCGAAAGCATGCACTTCTGCACCAATATTTTTTAGTTTTTGACTTGTAAAACCATTTCCAGCAGGGAAATCTAGCACTTTTTTATCCTTAAAAATTGAGTTTTGTGCTTCAATAAAGGATAAAACGTGGAATTTTATGTCATTTTTTTTAAAATCAGAGGAATTCATTAAACAAAAATATCGAATAATTATAACAAACATTAGATTGTGAAAAAAAAATAAAAAATTCGACAAAAATGCTGTAACAAAAAGCGTTATTTTACATTATGAATACGCTTGTTATTTTCAATTAGAATTTTGACAAGTTTTAGGTATGGATTTTGTTTGTACCGATAATAATATAGAATTTTATAATATAGATATGAATAAATATTACGTTTTAGCTTTAGGTGTCATTTTTTCAAGTTTAATTTTCGCTCAAGAAGAGGATGAATCTTGTTTACCTCCATCGAAAAAGGTTCAAAAATTAGTTGAAACAGGAAAAAATGCTGTCGACGCAAAAGCAGCTGTTGTTAGCTTTAACGCGGCAATTGAAGCGGCACCAGATAATGCGATGGTTTTTTATGAATATGGGATTTACGCCTACAATCAAGCCTTAAAATTGTATGAAACAAATTCTAATCCTGCGGCAGGAAACAAAAGTTTGGCAAAAGCGGAAGAATTACTTGCTCAAGCGCTTGAATTTTGTTCTGATTATCATGCAAATTGTCATTATTATTTAGGTGTAATTAATTATTCACAGCAAGAAATGGATTTGGCAATAGCTCATTTCAAAAACTTTGTAGCCTATGATAATAGCGATGTTAGCAAGTTTGATGTCGATCATGACAAAAAAATAGCAGACGTGAAGGAAGTTCTGAAAGAAGTGGAAGGTGAAAAGGAATTAAAAACCACACAAGTACCATTTTTTCCAACAAAAGTACCTAATGTGAGTTCTAAAAATGACGAATATTTCCCCATGATTTCTCCAGACAATGAGTTAATGTTTTACACCAGAAAATTAGACCGTAAAAATTTGGGGGATGAATTACACACAAATATCGTGGAAGAGTTTACTTTTTCTCAACGAAAAGATATGAACGAATTATTTAATGTTGGAGATCCATTTTCTAAACCATTTAATGATGGTTCTTTTGCAAGTTATGGAGCTGCCACGATGTCTGTGGATAATAAAGAAATGATTATTTGCGCATGTAAAAGCGAATTGGTTGGAACACAAAATTACATGAATTGTGACCTATACATCACCACTTTTAAACGCAGTGGAAAAGGAGGAAATGATTTTGAATGGACTCCTTTGGAGAATATGGGAACTGGAATTAATACCAAGAATGGATGGGAAGCACAACCTTCACTTTCTGCTGATGGAAACACATTATATTATACCGCCTACGGCCCAAATACGCGTGACAACGATATTTATTATGCGACTCGTGATTCAAAAGGGAATTGGAGCGAAGGAAAACCATTGGATGAATTGAATACGGATGGTAAAGATAAAAGTCCATTTTTGCACCAAGATTCAGAAACTTTATACTTCATTTCTTCCTGTTCAGATGAGCGAAAAGGAATGGGAGGAACAGATATTTTTCTTTCGAGAATGGAAAATGGTAAATGGGGGAAACCAGTAAATATCGGTTACCCTATTAATACTGCCGAAGATGAAATTGGTTTATTCGTGTCAACAGATGGAAAATTGGCCTATTACTCTTCTCGTCAGGGTGGAGAATGGAATATTTATAGTTTTGAATTGTATCAAGAGGCAAGACCAAAAACTGTTGCCTTGGTGAAAGGTGAATTAAAAGACGATGCTGGAGAACCAATTCAGGATGCGGTGATTGAATTAGCATACACAGAAACAGGAAAAAAAGAAACTTTCAAAGTGAACGGCGACGATGGAAAATATGCAGCAGTTGTAAAAACTGAAAAAGCACAAGACATTGTGGTTACCGTAAAAAAAGAAGGTCATGCTTTTGATTCAAAATTAATTTCTAAAGAAGAATTAAAAGAAAATGTAGCAATAAAAGGAACTGATTTAGCCGTTCGACCTTTGAAAGCTGGTGAGGCTTACACTATAAATGACATTTTATTCAATACCAACTCCTTTGCATTGAGTAAAAAAACAGAATTTATTTTGAGACAATTTGCTGATTTTTTGAAAGAAAATCCTAGCATTACAATTATGATTCAAGGTCATACAGATGACGTTGGTGATGACTCTAAGAACTTAAAACTTTCTGAACAACGTGCACAAGAAGTTAAGAAATACCTTGTTTCATTGGGCATTAAAGATACTCGTTTGAAAGCAAAAGGATTTGGTGAAACAGTTCCAAAGGTGACAAATGATTCAGAATACAATCGTGCCATAAATCGTAGAACTGATTTTATGATTGAAAAACTGTAAAACGTCATTGTGACACTAAGTTAAAATTTTCACAAAAATATTGCTAAAACGTTTTTTATTGTGAAAAAAGAGCTTATTTTTGTAGAAATTATTAATTCATTTTATGTTTTTTACAGAAGAGCACGAACAATTTAGACAAGGTTTTAGAGACTTTTTGCAAAAAGAAGTTGTACCGCATATTGAAAAATGGGAAAAAGATGGAGCGGTTGAGCGTTTCATTTGGTCAAAAATGGGGGAGATGGGATACTTTGGTATCAATCAAAGTGAAGAATATGGTGGATTAAATTTAGATTTATTTTTCACAGTTATCTTTTTGGAAGAAATGCAACGCATCAATTCTGGTGGATTTGCAGCAAATATGTGGGCTCACGCTTATCTTGCAATGACACATTTGAAAGCTGAGGCTTCTGAAGAAATCAAACAAAAATATTTAACGGCAAGTATTGCTGGGGAAATGATTGGCTGTTTGTGTATTACTGAGCCATTTGGTGGTTCTGATGTTGCTGGAATGAGAACAACAGCAGTAAAAGAAGGAGATTCATACATTATTAATGGTTCAAAAACTTTTATTACAAACGGAGTTTACAGTGATTATTTAATTGTTGCTGCAAAAACAGATCCAACTCAAGGTGGAAGAGGAATAAGCATCTTTTTAGTGGATAGAGATACAGCAGGAATCAGTTCATCTAAATTAGATAAATTAGGATGGAGAGCATCTGACACAGCAGAAATTGCATTTGACAATGTAAAAATTCCAGCAAGTAACTTGATGGGTGAGGAAGGAAAAGGTTTTTTCTACATCATGCAACATTTTGCCTTGGAAAGATTAATTATGGGAATTAATGCTCATGCAAGAGCTGAGTTCGCCATTGAATACACGATGCAATACATGTCTGAGAGAAAAGCTTTTGGTAAAGAAATTAATCAGTTTCAAGTCTTGAGACATAAAATAGCTCAATCTGCATCTAATGTTGAAATGGTTAAATCATTTAATTACTTGACAACAAAACGATTAAATGACGGAGAATATGTTGTAAAAGAAGCAAGTATGTGTAAACTGAATGCTACTCGAATTGCTGACGAAGTTATTTATGATTGCTTGCAAATGTTAGGTGGCTATGGTTACATGGAAGAATATCCATTAGCGAGAATGTTCAGAGATAGTCGTTTAGGCCCAATTGGTGGTGGAACTTCTGAAATTTTATGTGAAATTATCGCTAAAATGTTGATTGACCAAAAAGACTATAAACCAGCAACTTAAATTTAGTTATTGAAATATTTGAAAGCTAAGTGAGTGATTCGCTTAGCTTTTTTTATGCTAAGTAATTTTTAGTTTATAAATTTTAGTTCTTTTTAAAAAAAATAAAAACTTATTTGCTTAATTTTACATCAAAATAAATCTTAAAATGATCTACAAAAAAATCTTTTTCTTTTTCATAATTGCCTTATTTTTTAGTTTAACAATTCAAAAAAATAATCCTCGTAAAACTCATAAATCTTTTGAGGAGGAAATTCCATTTTTCTTATCAAGTGATGATAGTTGGGCGCAAAAGACACTTTCAAATTTAACCTTAGAAGAAAAAATTGCACAATTCTTCATGGTTGCCACTTGGCCAAATAAAAATGAAGAACATCAGCTTGAAATTGAAAATTTAATAAAAACGAACAAAATTGGTGGTTTGATTTATTTCCAAGGAGATGAGTCAACGCTTAAAAAATCCATTCAACGATTTCAAAAAGCTTCAAAAACTCCTTTGTTAATAGGGATTGATGCTGAATGGGGAGCCGCAATGCGATTAAATGAAATGGATCGTTTTCCTTACGCCTACACAATTGGATCAGCAAATGATACTGTTTTGAGTCAAAAAATCGGAGCGATGATGGCTCAAGAATGTCGCGAATTGGGAATTCACATCAATTTTGCTCCAGTTGCAGACGTGAAAAGCAATCCTAAAAATCCAGTGATTGGCTTCAGAGCATTTGGTGAAAATTCTCTTCATGTGGCAAATCATGTGGCGGCCACTGTTCAAGGATTAGAAAAAAATGGAGTTTTGTCTTGTATCAAACATTTCCCTGGACATGGAAATACAGATAAAGATTCTCATTACGAACTTCCAACTGTTAGCCTCAGCAAAGAAGAATTTGACACAAAAGATTTTTTGCCATTTCGAGCAGGGATTGGAGCGGGAACATCTTCTGTGATGATTGGACATCTCAATGTTCCCAATTTAGATAATACCAATACTCCGAGTTCTTTATCGAAAGTTGTAATTCAAGATTATTTGCAAAAATCATTAAATTTCAAAGGTTTAGTGATTTCTGATGCATTAAATATGAAAGCTGTTTCAGATAAATATGGCGCAGTAGATGTGGTGGTAAAGGCTTTTGTTGCTGGAAATGACATCTTACTTTTTCCAGAAAATGTAAATGATGCAATAGCAAAAATTGTTGAAAAAGTAAAAGCTGGAGAAATTTCAGAAGAAGAAATTGACAAACGTTGCCTCAAAATTTTGCAAGCAAAAAGCCACGTGAAAAATTTCAAAAGCAAAACGGTTTTTACAAAAGATGAAATTCAATGGGCAAAAAGATCAGTGTATGAAAAATCTCTTACTGTCTTAAAAAACGCTAACAACATTTTACCTCTAAACAATACGAGTGCTAAAATTGCTTTTGTAAACATTGGAATTAAAACGGCAGCATTTAAGGAAATGGCACGAAAATTTGATGATTTGGATGCTTTTCACTTTTTTACTTTTGAGGAAGCAAAAGGAAGAATGAAGGATAAATTGGGGAAATATGATGTAATTGTAACATCGATTCACCCTAAATCTTTATTGGCAAATGCAAATTTTTCAATGCCCGGAAACCCAAATGCATGGTTTGAAAGTATTCCGTCGGAAAAAGAAAGTATTGTTTTTCATTTTGGAAATCCAAATGGATTAAACGCATTTACTACTGAAAACATAGACGCCTTGGTGTTAGCCTATGAAAATCATAAATTAGCTCAAGAATCTGCTGCTCAGTTATTGTTTGGTACCATTGGAGCGAAAGGTAAAACTCAATTTTCTTTATCAGAGTCTTTTCCTATTCAATCGGGAATAGTAGTTGAAGATGCTAAAAGGTTAAAATTTTCGCAAGCAGAAGAATTTGGTATTCAAGCTTCAGAATTTGATAGAATTGATGCGATTGTTCAAAAAGGAATGAAAGCAAATGCCTTTCCTGGTTGTCAAGTTTTGGTGGCATTGGAAGGGAAAATTATTTACCAGAAAAATTTTGGAACAATAACTTACGAAGACACAACAAAAGTGAATGAAAATCATGTGTACGATATCGCATCAGTGAGTAAAATTGTGGGCTCTACGGCCGCATTGATGCGTCTAGAAACATTGAATAAATTCACTTTAAATAATACCTTAAAAGATTACATTCCTGAGGTAGTTGGAAATTCAAACAAGGCGAACATTATTCTCAAAAACATGATGGCACACCAAGTTGGATTCACGCCTTGGATTGCATTTTACAAAGAAACGGTTAGAGATGAAAAATTAGATCCAACAATATATTCGACTGTCAAAAATGCGAAATATTCTATACCAGTTGTGAAAGATGTTTGGATTAGAAATGATTATCCTTCAATCATTTACGATCAAATCTTGAGAAGTCCACTGACAAAAAATCCCAAATATGAATATTCTGATTTAGGATATTATTTTGTAAAAAAAATAGTGGAAAAACAAAGTGATTTGAGTTTAGATAATTTTATGTACAGAGAATTTTTTGACCCAATGGGATTGAAGAATATCCGTTACAATCCTTTGTTGTTTTTTGAAAAAGAACGCATTGCTCCTACCGAAAACGACATCACATTTCGAGGAAAAGTAGTTCATGGCTTTGTACATGACCCAGGAGCAGCAATGCTCGGTGGAGTAGGAGGTCACGCAGGAATTTTCTCCAATTCGATTGATTTAGCAGCGATGATGCAATTGTTTTTGAATAAAGGAATTTATGGAAACAAACGTTACATCCAAGAAAATGTCATTGAAGCGTATACAAAAGCGCAATTGAAAGGAAATAGAAGAGGAGCTGGTTTTGACCGTCCAACTCCGAATGGGAAGGAAGGTCCAACTTGCAGTTTGGTTTCGCAAGAAAGTTATGGACATTCAGGTTTTACAGGGACTTTCACTTGGGCCGATCCGAAATATGGAATCAATTATGTTTTTCTTTCAAATCGTGTTTACCCAGATGCAACGAATAAAAAAATTCAAGAAATGCATATTCGAAGCGATATTCAAAAGGTAATTTATGAAGTTGTATTGAAGTCGAAAAAAGAAGGAAGATATAAAGGGAATTTGTAAATCGAATTATTTTAATTGATTGTCCTCTTATCCACCAGAAAACTTCAATATACTTAAAAAGTAAGATTAATGTTCTTTTTATTGGCACTTTTTACGTTTTTAAATTTGCTCATGAGAAAAGTTCATCGCCAAAAAGAACTAAGAACGTAACGAGGTAGAGTGAATACGAACAACAATAAACCTTTTGCTTTAAAAATATAATGATGCCGTAGGAGAAAAAGCGAAGCTTTTGAAGACCGAGCGATAGTGCAGGGATAATGTTTTAACGACGGATA
>CAZHLZ010000194.1:0-7319 GCA_964532475.1 uncultured Chitinophaga sp. | reverse complement strand
TTATGCTATGTCTCAATCCTAAATCTTCGAAATAAAATTTTTCTCCAATTTCAAAAATTTTTCTTCCTACAATTTCAGATCTGTTGACTTTGAAAATAAAAAAGGCATTTTCTAGAAAATTAAGGTAGTCCATCACTAAATTTGGGGTAACTTTTATTTGTTGAGATTTTAAAAAGTCACTTATTCTTTTAGCTGAGAATAAACTTCCAACATTGTCACCAACAAACCTTATTAGATTTTCTAAAAAGGATACATTGCGAATATTGTTTCTTTTAACTACATCCTTAAATAAAATTGCAGCATAAATATTATTCAAGTAGTCATAAATTAAATTTTCCTCAAGTGCAATGTGAATTAAACCAGGTAATCCCCCAAATCTTAAATACTTATAGAAGTTATTTTCATTGTTTTCTAAATTATGAAATTGTAAAAATTCTAAATAGGATAGTCCATAGGCTTTTATTTCAATATATCTTCCACTTAAGAAAGTTGATAGTTCACCCGATAATAAATTCGCATTACTTCCGGTTATGAAAATTTCTGCCTCATTTGATGCTTGGATACTCCGTAAACATCTTTCAAATCCTGTAATTTCTTGAATTTCATCAATGATAAAATAATTTTTTTTATCAATTACTTTATTTTGTTGAAAGAAAGACATCAAATCATTGTAATCTTTTATATGATCGAATTCGTATAATTCTTTATTTATATAAATGATATTAAGCAATTCTTTTGTAGCTTCCAAGTAATCGATTAGTTGGTATAAAAGATAACTTTTTCCGACTCTTCTTTGTCCAACGATGACTTTTATTAAAGGTGTATCTAAATAAGGAATAATTTGATCTAAATATTGCTTTCTTAAAATGTAATGTCGGTTTTTCATTTTTATACTTAAAATTTTAAACAAATATAATTATTTTTTAAGTATACTTAAAACTTTTTTAAATAATAATTTTATTTTAAATAAACTTAATTCTTTATCAGTAAAAGTAAAGTAGTTCCTTGAAAATTTTTAAATACTAATTATTTAGAGCGTTTTTATTCCTTACCTAACAAAAATCGAAATTCTTCTTTCCCAAATTGAGTTCTTTTGAGGTTTCCGATCAACAATAAAGAACGTTCAACTCGTTTTTGAGAAGATTTTACTTGATTTACATAGTAAATAATGTAACGTTGTTTTCCTTTTGGTAAAAGATTAAATCTGCGTTCACCTTCAGGATCTTGAAACAAAACTTCTTTTAGCTCTGAAGAAAGCTCCATTCCGAATTCACTTTCGTCTTTTTCTAAATAAACATCAACAATATCTCCCAATTGAAGTCTGTGTTTCTTTAAAAAAGCTGTTTTAACTGTTATATATCCTTTTCTGTTCCCTAATGCAACAACACCTGCTTGCCAGGCTTCTGAATTATTAATTTTGATAATAAAACGCTGGTTATAAAGGTTTTTTTCGTCCTCTGAAACAGTTTTTTGTAGGATTTCTTCGTCAATTTCAATGTAATGAAGTTTCAAAGATTTTAAGTGGTAAATTTCGGATTGGAAGGAGTGCATAATCTTTCAATTCAATAATTGATAATTTCAGGATTTCTTTTTTCTATTTTTGTTAAAAATTCAAGTCCACTAACTTGAGAAAATTTTGACGAGAAAATTCTTAATTGAGTTATACTTGTATGCTCATGAAGTTTGATTAAACAATTTTTATCGTCGTTTATGAGATAAAGAGAATAAAATCTATGTGTATCATAACCGCTACTAATTTCTCTTTTTTCTAGAATTGTATCTTCATAAATTTTCAATAATTTAAAATTGTTAATTGGATGCCAAACACCTGTTCTAATTCCTCCAAAGGATGAATAGCTTCTAATTTTCCCCAGTTTTGTGTCAAATTCAATTCCTCTTAAATCAATTATATAAATTATTGTAACTAAAGATACAAGAATTAAAGATAACGAAATGAAATATTTATGTTGAAGCGCAAAGACTCCCACACTGATTAAAAAAAACAGTAAAAGGAACCAAACAAAATATGAACCAAATCTTGAAAAATTAGGTCCATGTGTTACTCTAAGAATTCCATTTGAGTTAATTGTTGGATTTAGAAATTGACAAAATGCATCACGTAAATTATTTTGTCGAATTTCATCCATCTTTTATTTATAGCTTAAGTAAATAATGTTATTAGGCGATCATTTCATCGCTCCAACACACAATTTCATTCTTATCACTCTTTTTGCAGAGGCATCTACTTTTGCCTTAAAAGCAGCATCTGAACGGTATTTTTTTAGAATTTCTGAATGTGCTTTTTTACTATCTACAGGCATTAAAACAATGTCACATCCTGCATCAACTGCTTTTACCTCGCAATTTGGGATTGCAGTTACACCACCCATATTCATTGCGTCAGTTACAATTAATCCTTTGAAAGCGAACTCATTTCTCAATAGATCTGTTACGATTGTTGAGGAACAAGTTGAAGGTAAACCTTTTGTGTCGTATTTAGCATTGTTTTTTACTGCAATATGTGCCACCATGATTGACAAAACTCCATCTTGAATTAATTTTGGGTAATTTCCAATTTCTTTTAATTCACCGTCTATTACTTGCAAAGATTTATGTGTATCTCCAGAAACTAAACCGTGTCCAGGGAAATGTTTTGCTGTAGCAATGATATTTTTTTTCTGTGTTTGTTGAATAAATGCGTTTGACCAAGGTATGATGTTGGAAGGAATTGCTCCGAAACTTCTGAATCCAACTGTTTTGTTTGGTGACATGTCTACCACCGGCGAAAAATTGTAGTTGATCCCAATTTCATTTAAATCCTTTGAAATTGTATCGGTGTAAGCCATCACTTCTTCAATAGTTTTCATTTCGTTGGCTTTTTTAACTGGACGTGAACCTATAATTTTTCGGTTTACTAAACTAGGCTCAGCATCTGCTGAATACAAAAAAGCAAGGTTACCAATGGTGTCATTCATTGTATTAAATGTTTTAGCCCAAGTTGTCATTTCTTGTTTGGTACCGTTCAACATCAAAACTCCTCCAATAATTCTACTTTTGATATGACTTTTAATAGTAGCCTCTGTTTGACCAAGTCTTCCAACAGCAGGCATGATTAATTGCGCAACAATGGCGGTATCATCTAAACTTTTAAAAATTTTATCTACGGCTGCATCTAAATTTGCATTTTCACTCAAATAATCTGTTAAAACAAATTTTTCCTCGATTTTAGGAAGGTCGATTTTCTTTTTTTCTACAACTTTTTTTTCTGTATTCTGAGCACAAGCTTGAATTAAAACTGCTAAGATTCCTAATGTTAAAATAAATTTCATGTATGTTTTTTTATGTAAAATTAGCTCAAATTAATTGTTGTATGAAATGAGTTAATTCAAATTATGAACGAAGATTTGTGAGTAATTCAATAATTTTTATTTTTTTTTGTTTTCGAAGTTTTTTGTCATGGTTTTTATCAAAAACACATGCCAAAAAATAATCTATTTTTTCAGGTCGGTGGACTAATTCCGATAGCTATCTGGAACCACCGTTATTATATTTGATACCTACGGCATCATTTTTTCTTCTAGCAATTCAAAATTAAGTTTTAATTTTTTACAAAAAAAAGCAAACTTAAAACCATTATTTTAACTTCACATCGATTGTAACTGGTAAATGATCGGAATAACCTCCCAAATACTTGTTGGCACCAACATAGGTTCTAAAAGGTTGCTTTTTACCCTTGTATTCCTCAATTAAGTAGGCTGGAGAATGAATTTTACCAGAAGCAGGAAGCATTTTTAATCCCTTTTTTCCTTTCAATGCAGGTGAAACCATGATGTGATCTAAAACATTCCATTCACCATCGTGCAAATAACTTCCTCCAAATTCACCTGATTCTTTGCAAATTGCTTCCGACAATTTTTCCGCAACTAGTTTGCAGGAATTATTTTCTGGATAATCATTCAAATCTCCCATCACAATTAACTTGTACTTTGGATTTTTTCGCTCTACAGAATCGATGAAATTACGTGCGTTTTTGGCTGCTTCCATTCTGTTTTTTTCCGAATCATCTGCTCCACCACGACGGCTTGGCCAATGATTTACCAAAACAAATAAGGTGTCCTTTTTAGATAAAAATTTGCCCCAAACAATGTCCCTTGAACTTGGTTTTTCCTTTCCCGGTAAGGTAAATCGAATATTTCCTGATTTCAAAAGTTTTAATTTGGTACTGTCATAAATCATTCCCACATCAATTCCTCGTTCATCAGGTGATTCATAATGCACAACTCCATGTGTTTTAGCATATTTCGAAGATTTTAATACATCTCTAACTACCATTTGATTTTCAATTTCACAAAATCCAAGTACCAAAATTGGATCCATTTCACCCATCACCTTATTGATATGTGTCAATTTTTCTTGATAGCGGCTCGTATTCCAAGAGTATTTTCCATTTGGTAAAAATTCAGCATCATCTTTATTCGGATCATCAATCGTATCAAACAAGTTTTCAACATTATAAAAGCCGATTTTATATGTTTGAGAAAATCCAATTACATTTGTGTAAACGAATATGGAAATAATTATGCAATTTTTTAGTCTATTCATAAAACAAAAGTAGGGAATAAAATTGTAAAAATGTCTTAAAAATATGTTAAGAAAAAAAGAAAATTTACTAAAACTATTTAGTTTGCCAGTGGTGATTGCTGCCTTAGGTTATTTTGTAGATATTTACGATTTACTCCTATTTGGAATTGTGCGCGTACCAAGTTTAAATGACATGGGGATTGAACCAGATACGGTTGGAGTTTCTATACTCAATTGGCAAATGATTGGTTTACTTTTGGGTGGAATTTTGTGGGGAGTTTTAGGCGATAAAAGAGGAAGATTGACCGTTTTATTTGGTTCAATTATTATGTATTCGCTTGCAAATATCGCATGCGGGTTTTTACCAAATATCAACTTCATGGACAAAGGCGATGCATACATCATTCTGCGATTTATTGCTGGAATCGGCCTAGCGGGTGAATTAGGATCTGGAATTACTTTGGTTTCTGAATCCTTACCGAAAGAATTACGTGCTATTGGTACTTCAATTGTTGCTGGATTTGGGCTTTTTGGTGCTGTGGTTGCAAATTTTACCGTTGAAATTGCCAATGATTGGACTGTTGCCTATTGGATTGGCGGTGGAATGGGAGTTTGTTTGCTTTTACTGCGTGTAGGTGTCATGGAATCAGGGATTTACAAAGAAATAAAATCAGATAAATCGGTTAAAAAAGGAAATTTCTTGAGTTTCTTCACCAATTGGAATCGATTTGTAAAATACATGAAGTGCATAGGAATTGGACTTCCAACTTGGTTTTGTATCGGAATTTTAGCCATGCTTGGAAATCAATTTGGAACTGGTTTAAAATTGACCAAGGAGGTCGATCCTGGAAACGCAATTATGTGGGCTTACATTGGGATTTCAGCTGGAGATTTTGCAAGTGGTTTCATTAGTCACTGGCTTAAATCTCGTAAAAAAGCAATTTTTTGGATGATGATTTTTACTTTAATTGGTGTTGTTTTGATGTTATTTTACCCTTACAAGACGATTGAAACGTACTATTTTTATTGTGTTTGGTTAGGTTTGGGAACTGGTTACTGGGCAATGTTTGTAACCGTTGGCGCTGAGCAATTTGGAACTAATATTCGTTCTACTGCTGCAACAACAATTCCAAATATGGTGCGTGGAACGGTGGTTATAATGACCTTGTTTTTTGCAAATTTGAAACCGGGTTTTGGTGTCGTTTTCGCTGGATCCATTGTCGGAGTCATTGCTTTTGCAATTGGAATTTATTCTACCCTAACCATCGAAGAAACGCACGATAAAAATTTGGATTTCTTAGAATAAATGCGTAAATTTAACTTTCAAAACAATTGTTTCATTTCATTGTTAGTGTAGTATGTCAAAAGAATTTGTAAACCCAATCGATAAAGATAAAATCACGGAAAATCCGCATTCATTAGAATATGGACACCATGCAGGAAGCGCCTTAATTAAACCTGAAGATCAAGGAAAATTAAAAGGAAGGGCACTTTCTGCAATGGAATTTCAAACGGACATGCAATTGGGTCAAATTTATGAGCAGATGCAATTGTTGGCTGAGCAAGCTAAAAAATTACAAGATAGAAAAACAATTTCTGAAAAGATTTATTTGGCAGAAATGCGCTTTGAACCTCTAATTAATCACATTTATCATTTGTATCAAAAAGAAAATTCGACTTACCTTTTATCGCTAATTGGCCCAAATCAATGGGGTAGGAGCAAAAGAACAGTTGAATTTGTTGCTACAGTGCGACTTTTAGCCGATCATACTTGGGATATTTTGGAAAAAGTGGAAGACAAAGAAATATAATTTCATTTAATTCCTAAAATTTCTCCTACTTTTGTAAAAAAGAGTTAATTGAGCAAGCAGAAACAAATTGCAATTATTGGGGGAGGTGCTGCAGGTTATTTTTCAGCACTTAGTGTTAAAGAAAAATTTCCTGATTCCAATGTTATTATCTTTGAAAAATCCAATAAAGTTCTTGCAAAAGTTAAAGTTTCAGGTGGAGGAAGATGTAATGTAACGCATGCTTGTTTCGATAATAAACAATTGTCAAAATTCTATCCAAGAGGTGAAAATTTCCTTAAAAAAGCATTTGAACAATTTAACGCAAAATCAACGGTGGATTGGTTTAAAGAACGCGGAGTTGAACTAGAAGCATTAAATGATAATTGTATTTTTCCAAAGTCAAATTCTTCACAAACCATAATTGATTGCTTTGAAAATGAGGCGAGAAAATTAGGTGTAAAAACAGTAATTCAAACACCAATTAATCAAATTATTCAAACTGAAACTGGTTTTGAATTAGTTTCAAATTCTGCATCTTTTTTTGCTGATAAGGTAATAATTACGGTTGGAGGACAAACTAAATTGTCAAATTTTGATTGGATTGCCAAATTGGGACATGAAATAATTCCTCCAGTTCCGTCGCTTTTTACCTTCAACATGCCTCAAAATCCTGTGAGAGAATTGATGGGGGTAGTTGTTGAAAATGCTTCCGTGAAAGTTGAAAGCACAAAATTAATTGCTGAAGGGCCACTTTTGATTACCCATTGGGGAATGAGCGGACCTGCAGTTTTGAAGTTATCTGCTTGGGGAGCGAGAATTTTGGCTGAAAAAAATTATGACTTTGCAATTTTGGTCAATTGGTTGGATAAATTGAAAGATTTTGAAGTAAGAGAAATTTTAAATTTATTCTCAAAACAACATCATGACAAAAAAGTCTCGACCATCAAT
>CAZHLZ010000193.1:5501-7329 GCA_964532475.1 uncultured Chitinophaga sp. | reverse complement strand
ACCTCTTTTACTAATACTTATGGGTTGCTCACAAGGCGAGGAGGTATTTCAATATAATAAAAAAGAATATTGGAAAATTAATGGAGAAATTGACAGTACAAAATTAAAGGATGATATTAACGTCTACTTTAATGGAAATGACACATTGTTATTTTGGAAATCATATTATTTAAATGGAAAACAAAGAGCATACGTAAAGTTTGGAAACTTAAAATTATTACATATTTACTCTGTTAATGACACATTAGGAAACAAGCTTAATTATGGGAATATAAAAAATGGTAATGGCTACATTTATGTTTGGGATAGAGATGGATATTTACATGAAAGCGGTCAAATAGAAGATGGAAAAAGAAATGGATGGTGGCGAACATATCATTTCAAGGGGGAAATATTAGATTCGTCTTTTTTCAAGAAAGGTAAATTAGAGGATATGGGAGATTTTGAATTTTGCTATTATTAAAAGAATGGTTTCTGTTAACTTCAAATAGCTTCAGAATTGTTCCCCCGCTAATACTCGCAGATTTAGACGCTGATTCTCGCAGATTTGGTTTTTATTGCAACATTTAAATTGTTCGGAAACTTTAAATTATTGATGAATATTTGTATTTTTGGGAAAAGGAAAATGCTATAAATAATAAAATTGAAATAAATAGAAAATTAATCAAATTTCTCATACTATACAAAATTAACATAATTTATCCTATGTCTTTCGAATTGCTCAGCTCCCAATAACATGCTACGCAGTAGTTAGCAAAAGGCAATCAGACACAAAATGAATCCTACTGAAAATAAAATACAGTACTATTCTTAAAACTAGAGTATTAATCGTAATGTCCTTTTAGCGATAGAATTGTGATATGGTTTTCAGTTACTTCATAGATCATTCGGTGCTCTCGGTCAATTCTTCGTGACCAAAGTCCTGAAAAACTATATTTTAACGCTTCTGGTTTACCGATTCCTGAAAATGGATCTTCATTTATGGCAATAATCAAGTTTTTGATTTTTTTTTAGAATTGCCTTATTTCCTGTCTTTTGAAAAAATAATACATCTTCTTTAGCTTGGTTAGAAAATTCAATGATGATATTACTCATAAACCTAAAAACTCATCTAATTCATCCATACTTACTTTGGTCGTCTTTTTCTCCTGAATCTCTTTTTTACTTTTTTCGATTTTTGCTACAAATTCAGCATTGTAAGCTTTATCATCAATAATTTCGAACTTTACTTTAAGTGCTTTTAAAACAGCTTTTAAAGCGTTTAAATGCTCCTTGTCCTCAGTGTGTATTGTAAATGTTGTCATATTCGAAATGTATATCGCTATTTTTTTGTTTCTTATACAAAGATACTAAAATTACTTAAAAATAAAAAATGTTTTTAAGTTGTAATTTCTCTACAATTATTAGATTGAGATTTAGTTCAAATTTTTAAATCAAGCTTTATTAATATTCTACTAGTTCTACTACCTCATTGTTGCTACTCATTGTGTCTTAAGTCTATTGTCCTCAGTCTAATATCTCAATGTCTGTCTCAAAATCGCCCGAGCGAAATTGAATAGCTTGACGAAGAAAAAAACAGCTTGCATGCAGTTTATAAAGCGACTGAAAGAAGCTCTTAAAAACTGCAAATGCAAGGTAGATTTTTGCGAGGCAACTAGAAGATGTAGCTCGAAATGGCGCCCAAAAGAAAAAAATCACTTTATAATTGTAACTTTTGTTAATAACTCACGTTAAATTGTTTATAAGTCCTCTGTTATGAAAAATATCACTCTGATTTTAAGCTTTTTAGTTGCTTTTTTAAGCTTCGCGGATAATGAAAAAATTATTC
>CAZHLZ010000193.1:1990-5491 GCA_964532475.1 uncultured Chitinophaga sp. | reverse complement strand
AAGAAGAATACATTAGTATGTGGAAAGATATTGCGATTCAACAAATGAACGAATATAAAATTCCTGCAAGTATCACTCTGGCGCAAGGAATTTTAGAAAGTGGAAACGGAAACTCACTTCTTGCTAGGGAAGCAAACAATCATTTCGGTATTAAATGCAGTGACTGGAAGGGCGAAACTTTCTATAAAGAAGAAGGCAGCTCAAGTCAATGTTACAGAAAATACAAGGACGCAAAAAAATCTTACCAAGATCACAGCATATTTTTGACAACTAGAACTCGTTATTCAGACCTTTTTAAACTGAATATGACAGATTACAAAGCTTGGGCAAAGGGTTTAAAAGACGCAGGATATGCAACTAGTTCAACCTATCCTCAACGATTAATTGACATCATTGAAAAATTGAAATTGCACGAGTTTGACCTCAATGAAATGCAAGAAAACACAGATAAAAGCGAGGTAGTTAAAAAAGAAGTTGAAAATAAAGTGGTGAAAACATTGATGGCAAATGAACATCAGGTTCAAATTCACGCTAATAAAATTAAATACATTGTTGCGAAAAAAGGTGATACTTACTACAGAATTTCTAAGGAATTTGGGATTGGAATGTGGCAACTTTATAAATACAATGAATTTGGCGAACGAAAAGATTACTTAGTTGCTGGCGACATTATTTATTTAGAACCTAAAAAAAGAAAAAATAAAGTTCAAAAACAATTGGTGATTAAAGAGGAAATGACCTTAAGAATGGTTGCTCAAAATGAAGGTGTAAAAGTCCAACAATTGAAGAAATACAATCAAATGGATCAAGAAGATGCGATATTGAGCAAAGGTACTGTTGTAAAATTAAAATAATACCTACCTTTATTTATTTGATGTTGAATTTCAATTAATTAAATCAAATTTTCAGTTGTGATTTGATTTTGTTTCTACTCAATTTATCTAAAAATTTATTTATTGAATTCCCCAGTTTGTCACTAAGCAAATGATTTATTCCGTTCATAGGAATTCAAGAAAACTAGCTATTTTTTTTTCAATAGGATTACAAGCATTAAAATAAATCCGTAAATTTATACGATTAAATATTTTTCGTATGAAGCCTTCAACAGAATTATTCAAACTTGTAAAATCACTTAGCAAATCTGAAAAAAGATTTTTTAAAATGACTTCTGCCCTGCAATCTGGGGACAAGAATTACTTGAAAATTTTTGATGTCATCGACAAACAAGAGGAATACGATGAAGAAGCCTTGAAAAAAGAGTTCAAAAAGGAAACATTTATCAAACACCTTCCTTCCGAGAAAAATCACCTTTATCGTTTGATTTTAAAAAGTTTGCGTTCTTTCCATGGGGAGCAATCCATCAGCAGTATTTTGAAACAAGAAATAAAGAATGTTGAAATTCTCTACAACAAAGCATTATATAAGGAATGTGAAAAATTTGTTGCCCGAGCAAAAGGTCTGGCAGCCGATTACGAAAAATTTTACTACTGGTTTGAATTGATTTCTTGGCAAAAAAGACTTTTAGAAGAAGCCTACGAAGAAGGAGAATTCACCACAAATTTGGATGAACTTATTGAGGAAGAGGAAACTGTTATTGCGAAACTTAGAAATTTAGCTGAATATCAAATTGTTTATTCAAAAATAAATTTAATTTTTAGAAGTGGTGGTTTTACAAGAAACGAAGCAGAACGAAAAATTGTTGAAGACATAGCTGATTACCATTTAATTAAAGGGAAAAATACCGCCATTTCAACGCGAGCAGCATCGATGTGTTACTACATAAAAGGATTGTGTGCTGCGACAAATAGAAATTACGACGATAGTTTTCAGTTTTTTAATCGAACACGAGAAATTTTAGATAATAATCCGAAAATAAAAGAAGATTCGGCGCAACGATACGTTATGACTTTGTTTCACCTGCTTAGATGTTACATCGACAACAAAGATTTTGATCAGGCGCGACAAATGATTGTCGATTTGCGTAATTTAGGTGAACAAAAAATTTTCAGTTCGACCGACATTAGCATCAAAATTTTTAGTAATTCTTACAATCAAGAGTTAAACTTGTTGCATAAAATGGGTGAATTTGAAAAATCTGTTGAATTAATTTCTGAGATTGACAAAAAAACGAGCTTAATTCGCGAAAAGATTAGTAAAGAACAAGAATTACTATTTTTATACAACAAAGCCTACAGTTTTTTTGGCGTCGGAGAATTTAAAAAAGCACTTTCCTACTTAATTGAAGTGTTGAATGACAATGAACAAAATTTGCGTCAAGATATTTACAGCTTTAGTCGTTTGTTGAATCTAATTATTCACTTTGAACTTGAAAATTATGATTATTTGGAATATGTAATTAAATCCACAAACAGGTACTTAAGTAAATACGAAAAAGATTACAAGATCGAAGATGTGCTAATCAAAAACATACGTAAACTTTCGAAATCTCCAAATCAGATTGTGCAAATTGAAATTTTTGAGGGAATGAAAAAAGAGGTTGAGAAATTATTAAAGGATCACCATGAACAAGTATTACTTGAATATTTTGATATCAATGCTTGGATTAATTCGAAACTTAATAAAAGTAAATTTCAACAGGAAGTCAAAGCTAATTCACTAGTTGTTTGATTTTGTTTATTATTTATCCTCAAATATTGTTGGTTTATTTAGCCACGAATTGCTCAAATTTCCACTAATTCTAAGTGTGCTTTGTGAATAATTTTTCTTGTTTTTTTTTTGAGAACCTTTTTAGTAAGTGCTAAACAATTAATGCTGCGATACCTTGAGAGATGAACAAAAAAACATCAAAACCCAACACTATAATTCAAAATAATTCCGTTTCTGAAAGAGTTTACCACCGTTAAACTTTCAGGAAAGGCGTAATAATTGTAGTTTTGATGTTCCACCTTTAAGGCTAAATCAATGCTTTTATTTTTCCATTTAAAGCCAAGTCCTCCCGAAAAAATTTGAGTTCCTTTACTCGGATTCAAATCTTGATTGTAAGCAGATGGATAAATCGCAATTCCTCCACGCAAAAAATATTGTGAATTGAAAACAACTTCTCCACCTAAACGCATATTTACAACCGTTCGAAGCTGTGGACGTGCATCTTTATTAATATCTGAATAATCAAATGGTTCAAAGGCTTCATCAGTAGTCGTTTTTAAATGTGCCCATTTGTAATTTACAACTTCTAAATCAGCATTAATAGACGCGTGAGTTCCTAATACAATTGCAAAAGACCCAATCAATTTAGCAGGTGTTCGCAAGCGGTACTTATAATCACCATAAGGCTTATATTGCGCTGGAATGCTGCGAACTGTGTCCTTATGATAAGAAATCATATCCGCATCAAAATTATCAGTAAATTCAAAAAAGGTTGGTGTATGAAAACTTAAGCCCAGTCGAATACTTTCTATTGGAAGGTAGATTATTCCAATCTTAAAATTGGTTCCACTTCCTTTGGTTTTGAGATGATATTGATATTGAAAGGAATCCAAA
>CAZHLZ010000193.1:0-1980 GCA_964532475.1 uncultured Chitinophaga sp. | reverse complement strand
CTACTTCATAATGATTGTAGGTCTCATCAAATTTTGCTGTTCGAAATCCTATGTTTCCACCAATGTATAATTTATTCATATAATTGGCGCTCATGGTGAAATTATATTCAGAAATTCCACCAACACTTTCAATTGTTCTACGGTGAATAACATCTGCATAATTTAATCGAGGAACATAACCTCCGCTTCCATTTTCATCAATTGCATACGTATCCCACGCTAATGCTGTCGAAAAAGGATGTGTTGAATAAATATCACTTGGTGAAATTTGATCTCCAATAGTACAAAAATAATCCAAAAGCGAACTAAATTGTTGTCCAGAATAGGAAAAATTATCTTTGAAATTTTGAATTCTATTGTAGGTAAATCCTATTTGTTTATAAAGAAAACCCTTATTTTGCTCTGAAGCATCGTTTGTAATTACAAAACCAAGGTTATTTAATTTAAAACTATTCAGCGAATTTTGGGTTTCAGTGCCGCTAAACACTGCTTTATTAAGAATACTTGTGTTTTGAAAAGCCAAAGAAGCAGTGGAGGAAGAATACCTACCAAATCCAGCAGGATTTATTGCTGCGGTACTCAAATCTGCTCCCAAAGCTCCGAATGAGCCGGCCATTGCTTCAAATCGAGCAGAACCATAAACTTGGGTTTCAGAAAAACGCACAAGGTCACGAACATCTTGGGAATAGGAATACAATCCCAATAGGGTGCAAATAAACGTAGATATTATTTTCATGAACTTGGCGTGTTAATTCCCTCTTCTACCTGAACCTGTTGAACCTCCGCCAGATCTAGGACTTGTTGTTCCGCCGCTTTTCACTGTGCTACCGGAATTCCCTCCAACTTTAACATCAGAATTTCGTCCAGAGTTTGAAGTTCCTTCAAAAGTTCTGCCAGAACTAGACCTTGTTTCTCCTGTCGAAAAAGATGAATTATCTCTTCTGCTCGAAGTCGAGGAAACGGTCACTCCATTTCTTGATAATCCTGTTCCACTTGTGACTTGTTTTGAACGTCCGCTTGAATTTGCAGTGGTGCTGCCTTTTGAACTTCTGGTTCCTGCGTCTGAAATCTCTGTTCTGGAACTGCTTGTGCGAGAAAAATCTCCTTTTTTAGTACCGCTGGTAGAATTTAAAGCAATACTTTTCATACCGCTGCTACTCGTTCTTCGGGCATTATTTACACCACCAATGCTATTTCTCGGTCCACGGTGAAAATTACTTGATGTACTTGGGAAAGTTTGACCATACGTTTGTTGAGTGTAAGGCATAGCGTATGGATTTGAGTGAATTGGTGAATTCCATCCGTAAAAATCTCCATACATATTGTAATAATAAGGATGATAATAAGTATCAAAATTTCCATATTGAAAAAACATAGAGTTACCATACATCATTCCTGGCTGAGAATGAAAAAAATATGGATTGTTGAATGTGGAAAAACTACCAAATCCAACATAAGGAACGAAAATAAAGTTACTAGAAAAGTTTTCATCTCGCCCAAATCGTGTGTTAGTTAGATTTCTATCTTTTTTAAATTTAAAATTATCATAAGACGTTTCATCATTTAATTCTTCTGATGCCATCAAAGCTGGAGCTTTTGTCACATAAACATCATCATCTGTTACATGCGAAATTCCTGCGCAACTTGAAACCAAACTAAGTCCAAGTGCAAATCCGAAAAATGTTTTGATTGCTTTCATATTATTTAAATTAAATGAGCGATGAATATTATTCTCAAAGATAAAACAAAATTTTTAACTTTGCAAAATAATATAGCAAAAAGCATACCACATTATAACAAAAAAATAACAATTTCAGATGTCACAAAAATTAACTAGCAGAAAGGAAGATTATTCTAAATGGTACAATGAATTAGTTGGAAAAGCTGATTTAGCGGAGCATTCTGGTGTCAAAGGTTGTATGGTTATTAAACCTTACGGATTTGCAATATGGGAAAAAATGAGAGATGTTTTGGATGCAA
>CAZHLZ010000192.1:0-7413 GCA_964532475.1 uncultured Chitinophaga sp. | reverse complement strand
TGATTGCAATATTGATAATTTTATAGATTTGAAAAATTTACATAATTATTTCCCTAAAGATAATTATAAATGTAAAAAACATAAATTATATTTTTTAAAGTCATTTATTTTCTTTTATCATGAAGAATATGAAGATGCTTTGAAATATATTAATTTGACAATGAAAAAGATAAAAGAAAATGAATTATTATTTTATTGTAAAGCTAAAATCTTACTAAGATTAGAAAAATATAATGAATCCTTATTAAATTTTGAAGAAGCTTTGAGAATTAAAAGGACAAGTAAAACCTTGTATCAAATTGGGAGATTAAAAGAGGAATTTATGAATAAAAATGGTTTATCAGAATTATATGAGGCGAGTATTTCTAATTTTTCATCATTCCATTGTATATCTAATTTAAGTGAATATGCCGTCAAAAGAAATATATTTTTAGATTCCAAAACAAAATCAATTTTTATGGATATATTCAATGAAAGTGAGTTAATATATTTATCAACACTTTTACCAATTTACTTTCAAATGAAGACATTTAAGGATTATGATGGTAATTTTCGTAATTCTAAGCGTGAATTTTCTTTACTTCGCAATATTTTAATTGAAAATAAAAATAAATTTATTGATTAAATAATAAAAAAATGGAAGATAAAAATTATAATGTTCCAATTAGTTATTCAAAACTTCTTGAAATAAAAAATTCTAAATATATTTCATATGAAGAAAAGCTTAACACATTAGAGTGGAAAAATATTAGGGATAAAATATTAAAACGTGACTCATATAGATGCACAAAATGTTTAAAAAATGCAAACTCACTTGCTTGGTGGTTAAACAAATCAAGTCCTTTTGAAATTTTTTTTAGATATCCAAATGAAATAGAAAAAAAATACATGGCTGATTCTATCATACATGAAACTGAAATGGTTGTATTACATGTGCATCATAAATATTATATAAAAAACTATCTACCTTGGGAATACGACAATGACTCATTGGTTTCTCTTTGTTCAGATTGTCATAAATTTATTCATTTATCAACCAAGATTTACATATATGAAAATGATTTGCTTCAAAATCCAGAATTGTTAATTCCTTGTGAGAAATGTGCAGGGACAGGGTATCTTCCAGAATACCATTATCATAGAAATGGTATATGCTTTTCATGCAATGGAAATAGGTTTTTAAATTAAAATTTAGCAATAATTATTAAATTAAAAAGTGGGGAAAATAAGAGAACTTTTCTCTTTACCAGATAATATAAAGCAGATGTTTATCACATCTGCTTTTACATCTCTTTTTTAATTATGCATTAAAAACAATTTAAAAAGCCTTAAAGGCGATAAATCAATTTTAAAACGAAAATTAATTTTTAGTTTAATTTTTAACATAAAATTATTTTTACTATCAATAAACTTTCCCCACTTCAACAAAGATAGAAAAAAATGCAGTAAAATAATCTTGTTTACAAATTATATGATTTATATAGAATTTTCCGAAGTATCAAGTTCCGCTTCTGATACAAAAGATCTAAACATATCTATTGCGATTAATTTTTGATGTTTAGGATCAATAAAACCTTCACCAACTTCATAACTCTTTTCCAAAATTAACTGAAGATCCAATATTTGTATTTTCAATGACAAAATTGGAAATTGATAAAAAATAGTAAACGTTTGAATTACTGTTTCATCTTCTCCAAATTCTATCTCACCTTTAATAATATAATAGTTATTTGCAACTTTATAAATTCTACCTGATGATTCATAATAATTAATAATTTCTACAAACATTGCATTAAACCTACCTTTTATGTCTTCTTGTGATTTAGCTGCTTCAATTTTTTCTACTTCATTGTTTAATTTCTGAGAATGTATAATTGGAGGAATAATACCATTTGATTTTTTTGGTTTTTCTTTAAACTCATGAAACCAAGCAAAATAACTAGTTATTATTGCTAATATCAAAACTATTGGTGAAAAACTATTATCTAAGGCGTTACCTATTATACCTAAAAAAAGAAAAATTGAGATAATTTGAAAGGCAGTTTTCATAATGTGAAATTTCATCAAATGTAATCAATTTATAGATATTTGCAAAAAGTAAATAAACTGATCAGTTAATAGCGTGTGAAAATACAAAATTTTTACTTTATTTTCTGTTGAATTTAATGTAGATGTCAAATCAAAGCGGTTTATGAGGTCAAACAACTTGATGAAGATTTTTTTATTGAGCAGTAAAAAAGGAGATAGGATTTATTTTAATGATAAAACACTAGTTAAATCAAAAAGTCGTAGGAAAAAGTGTGAATATTAGCATAAAGTCGTACGAAAAAGTGTAGTATATCACATAAAGTCGTACGAAAAAGTGTAATCTTGCTTAGTATTATGAAATTGATTAGGATAATGTGAAAAAAAATATTGACCTTCAATCTTAGATTTTTTATATTGAAGTTATCAATAAATTTAAGTTATTTTCCTTTTTTTAAGGACAATATTTAAATTTTTATACTTATTTTTGATATAATAATCCACTTTTTATCTTTTTTTTGATGTAAATATTCAAATTATTTTCGTAATTTTGTGGTAAATAATCAAATATTTGTCACTCATGGACAGAAAAAATTCCATAAAAGAAATAATCGAGCAGCAACATGCTAAAACCAAAATCGAGCAGTTAAGTCCGAGGTCACTTGAGTTACCGATGGATTCAGGAAAAATAATCGTTGTGAGTGGTGTGCGAAGATGTGGAAAAACAACTTTACTGAGATTATCTAGAAATGAACTTGTTAAAAAGAAAGTTCCATTGAATAAAACCTTATTTTTTAGTTTTGATGACGAACGATTGATGTTGCAAGTGGAAGAATTAGATCTCATTTTGCAAGCTTACAGAGAATTGTACCCAAATCACGATTTGGAAGAATGTTATTTCTTTTTTGATGAAATACAAAATATCGAATATTGGGAAAAGTTCGTCAGACGTGTTTATGACAACGAAACAAAAAATATCTTTATATCAGGATCAAATTCCAAACAATTGGGGAGTGAAATAGCTACATCTTTACGCGGTCGCACTTTGTTGTATGAATTATATCCTTTGGATTTTTCAGAATATTTGAGTTTTAAAAAAATCGATAAAACTTACAAAGGTGACAGCCAAAAAGCCTTAATCATAAATGAATTTTACAAGTATCTGTCGCAAGGTGGTTTTCCCGAATGTGTAAATAAAACGCCCGAACAAAGTCGCCAAATACTAGCAGATTATTACCAAGTTTTATTATTTCGAGACATCGTAGAACGTTATCAAGTGACAAAAATAGCAGCTTTAAAATATTTTATACAGAAATTGATAAGCACCTTAAGTTCTCCCTTTTCCTTAAATAAGATATACAATGAATTGAAATCCCAAGGAATAAAAGTGAGCAAAGACAGCTTATATGAAATCTTGGAATACATCGAGGCAGTTTACTTAGGAATGCGTTTGTATAAATTTGATTATTCTATCGTCAACAGAGAAATGAGCGATAAAAAATTATATGTCATCGATAATGGACTTTTGAATGCAATCAGTTATCAATTTTCAGATAATTATGGAAAATTACTTGAAAACTTGGTTTATGTCTGGTTACGAAAACACTTTTCGAATTCGCTCTTTTATTTCAAGCAAAAAAAGGAATGTGATTTTATCGTTTTTGACAGAGACAAAGCCGTTTTAGCAATACAAGTTTGCTACGATATGTGTGAAGCTGACACGCGTAAACGAGAAATAAAAGGTTTGACAGAAGCCATGGATTATTTTCTGATAGAAAAAGGAATCATCATCACCGCAGACCAAGAGGAAGAATTGGAGATCGACGGGAAGAAAATCGAGATAAAACCAGCTTATAAAGTGCTGTTGGAAGAGAAATTAATGTTCTAAATAATATTACTTATTCGCATACAATTTAACTTCCTCGCCAGAAATTTCTTGCTCACATAAAATCACCAATCGTTCCACAACATTGCGCAATTCTCTGATGTTTCCTGTCCAATCAATGTTTTTTAGATTTTCTAAGGCTTCAGCAGAGAATTTTTTTCTAGGAATTCCTTGTTCGGCACAAACCATGGTCAAAAAATGATCAGCCAAAAGCGGAATATCTTCTCTTCGCTCATTTAAGGAAGGAACATGTAAGGGGATTACGGCTAAACGGTGGTATAAATCTTCTCTAAATCTTCCCTCGTTAATTTCTTGACGTAAATCCTTATTGGTTGCGGCAACTATTCGGCAATCTACTTTTATATCACGTTCACCTCCAACACGTTGAATTACATTTTCTTGCAAGGCTCTCAACACTTTTGCTTGTGCAGAAGCGCTCATATCACCAATTTCGTCTAAAAATAGTGTTCCACCAGAAGCGAGCTCAAATTTTCCTTTCTTATCTTTTACAGCTGAGGTAAAGGCTCCTTTTTCATGACCAAACAGTTCACTTTCAATAAGTTCAGATGGAATGGCGGCACAATTCACTTCAATAAACTGCATTTTTTTTCGGTTTGAATTATCGTGTAAAGAACGAGCGACCAATTCTTTTCCAGTTCCATTTCCACCTGTAATTAAAACTCGAGCGTCAGATGGAGCAACTTTTTCAATCATTTCCTTGATTTTCAAAATGCCTTCTGTTTCACCAATGATGGAAGAACCTTTAAATTTTCGAACAGTAGTTTTTAATACGTTTTTCTCCTCTACCAACTGAACACGTTCTTTGGCATTGCGAAGCGTAACTAAAATCCGATTCAAATCCAAAGGCTTTTCGATGAAGTCAAAGGCACCTTTTTTAATGGATTCGACTGCTGTTTCAATATTTCCGTGACCACTAATCATAATCATCGGAACATCAATTTTTTCTTTTTGAACAGCTTCAAGCACTTCAATGCCATCCATTTCAGGCATTTTTATGTCGCAAAAAACTAAATCATAAGAATTGTTTTTGATTTTATCGAGACCTTCTTTGCCGTTTTCTGCTTCATGAACATCGTAACTTTCAAATTCAAAAATTTCTTTTAATGCTCTTCTGATACTTCTTTCGTCGTCAATTACTAATATTTTGCTCATCTTTTTATTTGCTGTTTGAAGCGTAAAGATATAAAATTGAAATTAAATGAAGAAAATTTACTTAAAATCAGAATTGTTTTTGTTTGAAAGAGTATGAAATATTAACTCAATCCAATTAAATATTCATTCATAAACTTGATTTAAACATTTTTATAACATGATGCAAACCAAATATGAATTCCAAACGTCTTAAACTAAAAACAAGCTTATGTTTATGCGATTTGATTCCTTTAAAAATAAAATGTTGAAAGTTGAGTCCATCCAACAGATTAATGACGGATTAGTCGTTATGAAACATTTTTTTGAACTCAACTTAAAATTATTGCCAATCTATTTTGATCTAAATATGAAAGGGAATAAATCGGTCAGAGATTATTTAGACATAGATAAAATAAATACGGTCTACGATTCGTATAATTTTGATGTGAAAGCATCTAAAGTTTTGTTGAATTCTGATATTTTAGACTATATTCAACATGCTTATTTTGTAATTCAAAACACAGCTACAACGTTGGAAGAGAAACAAAATGCTTTAAATTTGTTTTTAAACGAATACAAAAGTTTGAAGAAAAACTGGAATTTAATTGAGGCAAATTAATTTTGCTTAATTTCGCTTCATGAAAGTTTCTAAAGATCCCGGCTTAGGTTCAAAATATCAAAAACCCCTCAAACGTTTACTAAATGAGGATGGTTCTTATAACATCATACGCATTGGTGGAATTTCCAATTTTAAGGATTTTTACAAGCATTTATTAGAATGTTCTTGACCTAAGTTTTTGTTGTATATCACAAGCTTTTATTTGGTCTTGAATTTTATTTTCACCTTCCTTTTTTTGATGGTTGGAATAGAAGAGCTGCAGGGAATTAATGAACATCAAAATAAATTTTTTGCAGTATTTTTCTTTTCTGTACAAACATTAACCACTGTTGGTTATGGTTCGATTTCGCCAATTGGTTTTGGTGCAAACGTCATTGCAATGATTGAAGCCTTTGTGAGCGTATTAAATTTCGCTGTTGCAACTGGTTTACTTTATGGTCGATTTTCAAAAGCTGAAATAAAAATAGCCTTTTCCCACAACATTATAATTACTCTTTTTCAAGACGCTACTGCCTTGATGTTCAAGATGGTAAATCAACGGAATAATGTCTTGTTGAATACGAAAGTGAATGTGATGCTAATTTTGGATAAGCAAATTGCTGGTGAACAATTCAATAAAGAATATTACGATTTGGAACTTCAAATTGACGAAATAGACTTTTTCCCATTAATCTGGACGATTGTGCACAAAATCGATTCAAATTCGCCCTTAAAAAATATTTCACTAAATGAATTGAAGGTTCGTAATGCTGAAGTTATTGTTTTGGTGAAAACATTTGATGAGACATACGGAATGTCCTTGTTTTAAAAACATTCTTATGCACAAGATCAATGGAAAGAAAATGTGAAATTCTCTTCAAACTTTAAGATTAATGAGTTAAATATGATTGAATTATATGTAAATAGAATTGATGAATTAGACGAAATTAATTAATATTTAATCAAAATTGTCTTAATTCAAAAAATAAATGTATATTTATCCTGCTAAAACAAATAAAATATGAAAAAAATTAGTTTACTTTTCCTTTCATTAGTTACATTTTTCACAGTAAATGCTCAATGTGTTGCTGGACAAAAAGAGGTTATTATTGAAATTGTTCCAGATCAGTATCCTGCTGAAATCACATGGGATTTAAGTGCAAATGGTGTTTTGATTGCTAACGGAACATTCCTTGGTGATACCATTTGCGTTGATGAAAGTGCTTGCTTGTCATTTACAATTCATGATCAGTTCGGCGATGGTATTTGCTGTGCATATGGAGCTGGTTACTTTAATTTTCTCTTGGATGGAGTAAATGTAGGAACAGGAGGTGACTATGGAACTTCCCAAACCATAAACACAAATTGTGCTCCTGGTTCTTATTGCACGGATGCAATTATTGTTGGTGAAGGCAATCACTCTGCTCCAAATGCAGATTTTTGGTATTCGTTTACTCCTGCTGAAACGGGAATGTATGAAATTTCAACTTGTGGATTATCTTCTTGTGATACAAAAATTTGGGTTTATGAGTTTTGTAATGGTATGGCAACAAACAATGATCCAACTAACGTAGGAACTTTATTTTATGATGACAATGAAGGTGGTTGCGGTCAACAAGCGGTTGTGAATGCATACATGGCTGGTGGTCAAGAATACAAAATTAGAATAGGTTTAGCTCCAGGAGCAACTTGTGGTAATATTGATTTTTCTATTAATTATACAGGTCCAGTTGTTGGGTGTACTGACCCTAAT
>CAZHLZ010000191.1:0-7418 GCA_964532475.1 uncultured Chitinophaga sp. | reverse complement strand
ACCCTTTCGATCTCAAACAATTTTTGGAGGATCTTTTCAATGAGTTCGCCCGTTTCGGATGCTGAATTCGCAAAACTATCGGCTCCAGAAATCACTTCCAAAATTTACAAAGCCGCTTTTGAATATTACAAAGACAAAATGGCGCGTAATGCCGATTTAGCTTTCCCCGTTATTAAAAACGTGTATGAAACCCAACGCGATAAATTTAAGCGCATTGTGGTACCGTTTACCGATGGCATTAAAACCCTAAACGTGGTAACCGACCTGGAAAAAGCCTACGAAACCAACGGAAAACAATTGATTACCGATTTTGAAAAGAACATCACCCTAGCCATTATCGACGACGCTTGGAAAACCCATTTACGCAAAATGGACGAGCTAAAACAATCGGTGCAATTGGCAGTGCACGAGCAAAAAGACCCGCTGCTTATCTATAAATTTGAGGCCTTTGAATTGTTTAAAGCGATGATAGACGAGGTAAACAAAGATGTGATTTCCTTCTTGTTTAAGGGCGAATTACCGCATGAAACGCAAAACACCATTCAAGAAGCGAGAGAACGCAAACAGGAAAAATTAAACATCCAAAAAGACGAAATCCCTAATTTGGATGAGCGTTCGGCACAAAGTCGTTCAGCAGGACAAACCCAGCAGCAGCACCAAGTAACGGAAACCATTGTGCGCGACCGACCAAAAATTGGGCGTAACGACCAAATAACCATCAAACACGTGATTACCGCCGAGAGCAAAACCCTCAAATACAAACAGGCCGAACCTTTATTGGCCAAAGGCGATTGGGTGTTGGTTGAAAACTAACAAATGATTGCGAATCCCGATAGACGGGAAGGAATGCCATATAACAAAATCCCGGTAGCTTATTTATCGGGATTTTTATTTGTTTAAGCCTTACGGAACACTTCGACGCTTTACTTAATAATGACTTCCGTTTTCTTGTCGCCTTTTTTGCTCGAAAATTCCACACCATCCTTATCCACACTTAGGGAAGTGCCGTCCGGTTCCTTTTCCTTCTCTTTTTCAATAATCACTGTTTTCTCCTTTTCAACAGGTTTTTCAATGATGACCGTTTCCGTTTTGGGCTTTTCCTCACGGCAGCTTACCACCGATAAAACGGCAACACTAGCCAATATAAAAACTAATTTTTTCATAGTGCATGGTTTTTAAGTTATACATTGGCAAGATAGTAAAGTTGCAACCCGCTATATTACAGCAATATTGGTTTATTTTATAGAATTGCCATTTGGGAGTAGATGTTTGTTGTTTTTACTTCGGCTAAACAAAAGGTATTAGTTTTGTGAAAATTCAATTCACACTTATAAATTCAAAAATCCTGATAATAGATGTAGGTTTTTTTTGTTTTTAGGTGTTTGATTTGTGGGAATTAATAACTAAATTCGTGATACTTCTAATTTTAGTTAAAAACGATTTAGTATGGAAAAAATGCTTCAGATTATAAGATAAAAAGACCTTTATGAAAAACACTAAAATATCAAATCTTTATTTTTTGGGACAAAAAGCCATAATAAGAAATCAAGAATGACACTATCTATTAAAAAAAATCGACAATTTTCACAGTTAATCATATTAAATTGTCAATAATAAAATCCAAAAAATAATTTTATTTTAATGAAAAAATTGAAATTTATAGACTTATTCGCAGGACTTGGCGGTTTTCATAAAGCACTTCACAAACTTGGACACGAGTGTGTTTTTGTTAGTGAACTCGACCCTATTTTGCGAGAAGTTTACACGAAAAACTGGGGCATTGAAGTACACGGAGACATAAAAAAAATAGTTGACAAAGAAATTGAAACTATTCCTGAACACGACATTTTGTGCGGTGGTTTTCCTTGTCAGCCATTCTCAAAAGCAGGCAAACAACTTGGACGAGATGACGACAGAGGAACTTTGTTTGACGAAATTGTAAAAATTCTTGAATTTAGAAAACCAACTTTTTTCATACTTGAGAATGTCCCTTTCATTGCCAAACACGACAATGAAGCAACTTGGGAATTTATGCAAAGTGAATTGGATAGAATTGGTTATAAAGTTGACCATAATATTTATTCGCCACAAGACTTTGGAATTCCACAACATAGAAAAAGAATATTCATTGTAGGTTCAAGAATTGGTTTAGACCATTTCAGTTTTGATGAAGTTGACAAAAGAAAAACCAATAAAATTGATATTCATAAATTCATTGAAGTAGAGCCATCTGACGCAAAAAAACTACCTAAAGCCAATCAAGACTGCATAAAACTTTGGCAAGAATTTATTTCAAATATTCCAAAAGACGTAAAACTTCCCGGCTTTCCTATTTGGGGAATGGAGTTTGGAGCAACATATCCTTTTGAAGACGAATTTCCTTATTTGCTTTCAGCAGAAGAACTTTCAAAATACAAAGGCAATTTTGGAATAAGTTTAAAAGGAATGACCAAAGAAGAACAATTGGCAAATCTTCCAAGCTACGCAAGAGTTGAAACTAAATTTCCTGACTGGAAACAACGATACATAAAATACAACAGGCAATTTTACAAGGAAAATAAAAGCTATGTTGAAGATGTTGTAAAACGTATTTCTGAACTACCTTCTCAAAGTTGGCAAAAGTTAGAATGGAATGTTGGCGACAACAAACGAAAAATAACGGACTACATTTTACAATTCAGAGCATCTGGAATACGAATAAAAAAGGCAGATTTTTTTCCTTCATTGGTTTGCACCAATACACAAATACCAATCATTGGTTGGGAAAAACGATACATCACAAAAAAAGAAGGTCTTAAACTTCAATCTTTAACAGGAATAAAATTGCCTGAAAGTGAAGGTGCAGCTTTCAAAGCACTTGGCAACGCAGTAAATTCTCATATTGTTGAATTAATTGCAAAGCAATTAATAATAGACCCGAACGATTTGCCAAAGGACAAGACAACAAAATTGAACGGGAATAAAATAACGCAATCTTTAACAGTATGAGTGAGAACAAAATTAATATAAGACCAAATGTTTCTATGCTTTCTGTTCTAAAATTTTTAGAATATGAAACTTGGTTTGCTTTAGCGGAATTTGTAGATAATGCAATTGCAAGCTATTTGAATAACGAAAAAGCATTAAAACAACTTCATGGAGATAGTTTCCAATTAGAAGTTATAATTGAGATTAACGACCCCGAAAATAAAATTACAATTCGTGATAATGCAGGTGGAATTGAACAAGCAAACTATAATAGAGCTTTTAGAGCTGCTGAAATTCCAGCAGACACTTCTGGTCTTTCTGAGTTTGGAATGGGAATGAAATCAGCTTCTTGTTGGTTTTCTGATTACTGGACTGTAAGAACAAAAGCATTGAATGAAACGGTTGAGAAAACTGTAAAATTTGATATGAATAAAATCTTTGAGGATAAACTTGAAGAATTAGAATTCACATCAAAAACAACAGATAAAAATTATCACTACACGATTATTGAATTGTTAAATGTAAACAAGATGCCAAGACGAAAAGGACTTGGAAAAGTAAAATCACATTTAGCAAGCATTTACAGAGAATTTCTTCGTAAAGGCATTTTAAAATTAATTGTTGATAACACTGAATTACAGTTTGCAGAACCAAAAATTCTCCTTGCGCCAAAATATGATGATCTAAACGGAGAAAAAATAAAATGGAAAAGAGAAATTACTTTTGGATTAGAAGATGGGTTATCAGTTAATGGGTTTGTAGCAATTCGGGAAACTGCGTCATTAGCCGAAGCAGGATTTGCTTTATTTAGACGCGGCAGAGTTATTGAAGGTAGTTTTGATAATGGATTTAGACCAAATGATATATTTGGATCGCCCAACAGTTTCAAATATCAAAGAGTTTTTGGAGAACTTCATTTAGAAGGTTTTGATGTTTCATTCACAAAGAAAGGAATACAATGGGATGAAAATCTTGATGTGTTTTTACAATGCTTAAAAGATGAACTTTCACACGATGATTTCCCATTACTAACACAAGCTGAAAAATTTAGGGCAAGAGCAAATGATACTGATTATAGAAATTCAGGTATCAAAGCTTTAAGCCATACGGTTTCTGACTTTGAGCAGAAAGCACCCGAAGCCATAAAAGAAACTTTTGAAAACCCCATTGTTGAAAGTGATGTTGAAATTGAGTTACCAAAAACCGAAAAAAGAATTTACAAGTCATTCAAGGTAAATTTCAATAAAATCGATTGGCTTATTTCAATTGAACTTTCTTATGACACTTCATTAAATGACTTGCTCGAAGTTGGCCCACATTTAATAAAAGAGCCTTCAACAGAACCTAATGTAAAACAAATTGGAATTCGCCTTTCCCTAATTCACCCTTTTATGGTTGAGTATGCAGGAACTGAAAATGGTAAAATTGAACCAATTCTAAAAATGGCAGCAGCAATGGGTTTGGCAGAAATTATAGCGAAAGAAAGCGGAGCAAAAACCCAAGGAGAAATTCGTAGAAATTTCAATCAACTAATCACAAAAATCTCTCAAAGTTAGATATGGCAGAAATAATAGAAATCACAGGAAATACAAATCCAAACAATTCAAAATGGCAACCCTATCAAGGAGAAGAAATTGAAGGATTATTAAAACACAAAGGGTTTACGGATAGCACAGGAAATATCAATGAAACTGGCGACCGTGTTATTGATGAGACCTTTAAGATTTTGGAAATGTGTGGCAATCCAGCCGAACAACAAAATATTGAAACGGGTTTGGTTATCGGTTATGTTCAAAGTGGAAAAACGCTTTCTTTTACTTCTGTTGCAGCTTTAGCCAACGATAATCAATATCAAATTGTAATAATCATTGCAGGAACTTCAATTCCACTTTCAGAGCAATCCTTTGAAAGAATGAAAAAGGATTTACGAGTTGAAACAAGGTTTGACCGTAAATGGACAATAATAAAAAATGCAGGAACACAAGAAGATAGAGATACAATAGAGATGAAATTGGAGCAATGGGCAGACCCAACTTTCCCAAGAGAAAATTGCTCAACTTTATTGATAACTGTAATGAAAAACGGTAGTCGGTTAAGAAATCTAACCAATCTTTTAGCTGACTTAAACCTCAATGGTGTGCCAACTCTAATAATAGATGACGAAAGCGACCAAGCAAGTTTAAATACAAGAGCAAGAGCCAACGCAAATGCTGGAGAAGCTGTAAATGAAGGAGAAGTTTCAACAATTTACAGAAGAATTAATGAATTAAGGAGTGTATTTCCTCATCACACATTTTTACAATATACAGCAACGCCACAGGCAAATCTATTCATCAATATTATGGATAGGCTATCACCCAATTTCATCAAACTATTAACCCCAGGAAACGGATATACTGGAGGCAATGCTTTTTTTGTACAAAATCCAAACCTTGTTAGACGTATTCCTGATTTAGAAATTCCATCAAATCACAATCCAGTACACGAACCACCAGAAAGTTTACTTTTTGCGTTAAAAATATTTTTCTTGGGTGTTGTTGCAGGGGAAATAAACCGGAACCAACGTAATCGTTCTATGATGGTTCATCCATCACGTTTAACCAATTCTCAAAATATTTACTTCACTTGGATTAGAAATATTTGTGAAAGTTGGAAAACATTATTGCAAAGCAATTCCCCAGCTGACGAAGAAGAAAAAAACGAACTATTGAGAGAATTTAAAGAAGCTTATGACGATTTGAATTTAACGGTATCTGATTTGCCAGCATTTGAAGAACTAACAAACACAAGGCTTTTACATTCCATAAAGAACACAAGAATTATGGAAATTAATGCAAGTCGGGGAAGAACACCTGAAATTCGTTGGAGTGATTTTTATTCACACATTTTAGTTGGAGGCCAAGCAATGGACAGAGGATTTACGGTTGAGGGATTAACCGTTTCTTATATGCCAAGACCATTAGCAACAGGACAAGTTGATACAACTTTACAAAGAGCAAGGTTTTTTGGATACAAAGGCCCATATTTAGGATTTTGCAGGGTTTGGTTGGACAACCCAAACATTGAAGCATTTAGAGCAATCATAGAACACGAAGAAGATGTAAGGCAACGTTTAGAAGAATTTGATGTAAACAACAAACATTTAAACGAATGGGATAGAGAAGCTGTTTTAGACCAAATGTTAAGACTAACAAGACCCAATATTTTATACAACGATATCGCCAGAGATTATTTTGGCCAAGAATGGTTTATTGTTGGTGCTCCTCACGACACAGAAAATTTAATACCATTTAATAAGAGTGTTGTTGCGGAATTTACAAATAATCATATTACAAGTTTTGCAACTAATCAAGGGCATACAGAACGAACAGATTTACAAAAACATTTAGAAGCAGAATTACCGCTTGAAGAAAGTTTGAAGCAACTTTTAAATAGATTAAAATTCACAAGAGAAACAGACAGTCAAACGTATTCAAGTTTAAGGGGTTTATTAAATTCATATTTACAAGAAAATCCAAACGAAACTTGTTTAGTTTATCTAATAAGTTCAAGAATTGAGAATAATGCAATTGTCCAGACTACAAGACAACGTAGATTAAACCAAAACGATAACATTCAGCAACTTTTTCAAGGGGAACAACCAACCTCAAACGGCAGATTAAGAAAAGGCGAAGTTTACATTGGAGACAGAAATATTAAAAATCCAGATAAGGTTACAATCCAAATTCACAGATTAAATCTTACTGATGTAAGTGGCAATCCAATTTTAGATGAAAATGGAAATGTAGTTTATACCGATTTGGTAAGTCTTGCCATTTGGATACCTGAAACAATCGGCAAAGACATCATCAGACAACCCGAAAATATATGAGTTTGTTAGATGTTTTTTTAGAAATAGAAATTCCGCAAACGGAAAATCCAAAATTATTCAATGCTAACGCATTGATTGATTTTCCATTTGCTAAAATTGGAGTAAACTATCTTGGATTTCCTGTAATATTAATTTCTTCAAAGTTTGACCAAACCCATTTATCACAAAAAAACATCAAGCTCAAATACATTGAACTTACACATAATCTTGAGTGTAAAGTTTCAGAAAATGGAAAATCTAAAATTGACAATTACTCTGTAATCATATTTAAAAGCAATGAAGAAACATTGCAAAACTATTTTCTTGGAATTGCTCAATCACTTTTAAATTCACTTTCAAAAAAGCCAACCCAAAAAGAAGTTTTTGAAACATTTAAAAATTTCGTTGAAATTTTTAGGTCATTAACTGAAACGCCAACCAAAACAATTCAAGGTCTTTGGGCAGAACTTATTCTTATTGAACAAAGCAAAAAACCTGAAACATTAATTAATTATTGGTACAACATTCCAGAAGAAAAATTTGACTTTACTGCAGATAGTGAAAAAATAGAAGTAAAAAGCAGCAGTAATTTAGAAAGGAT
>CAZHLZ010000190.1:6530-7454 GCA_964532475.1 uncultured Chitinophaga sp. | reverse complement strand
GTAACAAATAGGACTAGACTTTTTGCTTACTTTTTTGGCAATGAAAAAAGTAAGAAGTTAATAGTAGTTTTTTGATGATTTAAGTTAATTCGAAGAAGTAAATTTTTTGATTATGCGAAATATTACTAATGACATTTCGATGAAAATAATGAATTTGTTTTGTATTGGATAATTATTTTTTTGCCTTTTTAGCTGAAAATAATCCCTTAAATACAACCTTTTCATTTTTTTTTCGTTAAAATGTTAACATAAATTCATTTTTGAAATTTTTTTATGTAAATTTGAATACTTTTTTAACCTTGAAAAGTCCAATTTAAGATGAGAACAAAAAAAATAATTGCTTTATCACTACTATTAAGTCTAGTGTTTTTCGGATGTGTAAAACATGAAGTTATTCCACCTCCAACGCCTTTGGTTGATTTAGTTCCTCATTTCACGGGAATAATCAATGAAACAGATGTAGAATATACAGATGATGTGGATGGCTTTAACGCTGAAACAAGTGAGGCACAATACATTTTACCTCCTCCTGATAAATCAACTGTAGTTTATTTCTGTGATATGAACTCAAATTTGATTAATACTGCAATTAAAGTTGCTGTTGGTGGTTTACAATGGGATGCTGGTGCTTTAGAAAAACCATCTTTAACTCAATTCAACACCTTTTTTACAGATAGATTGACCCCAGTTACCTTGCCTTTTTCTCCAAATGGAAAAGCAGGGTTTGAGGTAACGTATACGGATAATTTTAATAATGTTTGGAAATCTGATTCTGCAAGCGTAAATGCACAATCTGCTGTTTTCACGGAAATTGAAAATGAGCAAGACGGAACAGGTGATTATTCCAAATTCAAATTAGAGTTCTCTTGTCATGTTTATAGAACAATTGGCTTAAACGAAAGAGATTCAATTCGTATTGAGAAT
>CAZHLZ010000190.1:0-6520 GCA_964532475.1 uncultured Chitinophaga sp. | reverse complement strand
TTTTGAAGGTTGGTTTAAAAGATAATTCTCTAGCTTACGAAACAAGCATTTATGAGTAAAAAAAGTATTAAAATAGCTATCATTGGCGATTACAATTTTACTTATAACACCCATCATGCAACAAATTTAGCCCTCGACCATGCAAGTTATTTTTTAGAGGTTGAAGTCAATTACTATTGGATTCGCTTAGAAGAAGCTTGTCAACTCAAAGGTTCTCAGTTTCAAGAATACGATGGTGTTTGGTTTAGTCCAGGGCCATTTAAAAGTCCATTTTTATTAGATGGAACAATCGATTTAATTCTAAAGCAAAATTTACCAACTTTTATTACGGGTGAAGCCTATAAATCTTTGGTAGATGTAATTATTCACAGAAATAATCTAAATGCCCATGGCGAAAAATTGATTTCTGACAATTTAGTTGCTGGTGAAATCTTCCAAAGAGTTGAAATCACGCCGCATTCAAAAGCTTTGATTAAACTGTACGAAAACCATAATAACATTGAACTAACGTCATCACGCTTTAGTTTATACCCGCAATTAATAAGTTTTTTAGAAGAAAATCAAATTGACATTGAAGCTTATAATCAGTTTGAGGAACCAGAAATAATTAGTTTAAAATCTCATCCTTTCTTTTTGGCCTGCGGATTTTGTCCTCAAATTTCTTCTACCAGAGAAATTCCTCATCCTTTGGTTTATACTTTTTTGAAAGCTTGTTTGAATTTGCATTCGTGATAAAACTTGAATCATGTCATTGATCCATTATTTTTCAATGAAACCTTCATTTTTTAATTCTACGAATATTCCTTACCTTTGCTAAAAAGCATGTTATGAAATTTGATGATTACAGAATCTCTTCCAAAATAAAATCTGAATTGAAAGTTTTAGGTTTAAACAAACCTACAGACATTCAATTTAAGGCCATTCAGCCAATTCTTAATGGAGAAGATGTGTTGGCAATTGCTCAAACTGGAACTGGAAAAACAGCTGCTTTCGTCATTCCGATTTTAGATCGTCTAGCTGAGAAATTTAAAAAGAAAAAGCGCGAAGGTGTTTCCTGTTTGGTTTTGGTTCCAACACGAGAATTAGCGATTCAAATTTTAGAAGTTTTTCAAAAAATTGGAAAAGGATTGGATTTGGTTTCAGCGAGTATTCATGGCGGAATTGAGCAAGATCCACAAATCAAGCAATTAAATAGCGGAGTTGACATTTTGGTCGCAACGCCAGGAAGAATGTTCGATTTGGTTTCTCAAGGACATTTGGATATGAAAAAACTTGATTTTTTGGTCTTAGATGAAGCCGATCACATGTTAGACTTAGGTTTTATCAAAGATATTCAAGATTTGATGAAACACATTCCTAAAAACCGTCAAACCTTATTTTTCTCTGCGACAATTACAAAAAAGATAAAAACTTTGGCTTATTCCCTGGTTCGAAATGCCATTCGAATTCAAATTTCACCCAAAAATCCAATTGCAAAAAACATAGATCATGCCGTAGCATTTATTGAAATGGACGATAAACGTTTTTTCTTGGAAAATGTATTGAAAGAATATCCTGAAAGTAAATTTGTGGTGTTTGTTAGAACGAAAATTCGTGCCGAACGAGTAATGGCAGCCATGAAACGTGTGGAAGTTGATACGGAATTTTTGCATGGAGGCGTTGAACAAAAAGAACGTTTTGAAATTTTAGATCGATTTAGAAAGGGTGAGAATAAAGTGCTTGTTACGACTGATGTTGCTGCACGTGGAATAGATATTCCCGATGTAGATTACGTTATCAATTATGATCTTCCTGATGTAGCTGAAAATTATGTGCATCGAGTTGGAAGAACTGGAAGGGGAAATAAACGAGGACAAGCTCTGGCATTTTGCAGCCCAGAAGAAAAGGTTTTTCTAGACGAAATCGAGGTTTACACAGGAGAAGATATTGAACATTATGACATTCCAAAAGGAGAATATTTTGATATCATTGCCGATTCTGAAGATGCTTCACATGATTGGAAAAAACTCATCAAGGAAGCGAATAAAGAGGATGGAACTGAAAATGAATGGTAATTGATTTTTTACTTAACCTTACTTATAACAGACAATGAAAATTAAACAATTCAAATGTATTTGATCAAACAATTGTGCCTAGAAAACGTAAATCTGGCACCTTTCACAAAAAGTAAGCGAAAAAAAATCAAGTGTTTGAGTGCAGCGAGTTTTGATTTTTTAGCGTCGTTTGTAGAAAGGTAGATGCGTTTTCAAGCACTAGACTTTTGGTTCTTTTTGGCAATGAAAAAGAACGGAAAATAGTTTGTTTTTAGTAAATTGTTTTTTGTGGTAGATATGAGGTCCATTAATTAATTTTCACTTAGAATTTTATGTGACCCATCGCAACTTGGCATTCGCTTAGAAAGTCCACAAACGCAATCTGTAATGCCTTTACCGTCTAAAATTCTTTTGGTGTATTTCTCAATACGTGCAAAGCGTGTTTTGCTTTGAGCTGTTTGCGTAAAATGCAGTAAATATCCTTTTCTTCGTCCAGGTGTCAAAGCTTCAAAAGCAAGTTTAAATTGAGGCTCCGCATTAAATTTATCTGTTAGTTCGATGGGAACTTCATATGCAGTCACATCTTTATATTCAATTTTCAAACCAGCTTTTTCAACTTCTACTGCCTCAAAAATGTAGCTCTTAATTAATGCTTCTTGCTCAATGATTTCCTGAACATTTTTAATTCTAATCTGTTTTCCAGATTGTGAATTTTCACCTGGCGTGAATAAAATAGAAGCGTGATCTTGAAGCAAAGCTCCTTTGAAAAACATGATTGCACAATAGTCTTTGAAACCACCTAAGATAAAAATGTTTTTTTGGTCAAAGGTATAGCAAGGTTGTTTCCATTTATACTCTTCCTGTAAGCCACAACTTAAGGCAATTTCTCTCAATTGTTCTAATTCATTTTTCCAAGATTTAATTCTTGAAAAAAAATCATTTACCTCTGGATTCATTCTTTTCTCTTTAAAACGGTTTCGAAATATAAACTAAAACTACCTGTGTTGATCCAATAAAATCACATTTCCATCTGGGTCAGTAAGCGTTAAACTTGCTGGACCTTGTGTTTTTTCGTCCGCTTCACTTGTTAATACAATTCCATTTTTCTTCAAATTTTGTTGAATTTTGCGAATATCATCAAATTTTTTGACATTTTTAGCATTCTCATCCCAACCAGGATTAAAGGTTAAAATATTTCCTTCAAACATTCCTTGAAAAAGACCAATTAATGCATTTCCATTTTTCATGATTAAATAATTGTTTTTGACATCACCACCGAATGAAGTGAATCCCATTTTTTCGTAAAATTCTTTTGATTTTTCAAGATTTTTCACACTTAAACTCATCGAAAATGCTCCTAACTTTAGTGGATTACTGGGAGCTTTTTTGCTTTTTATTGGCTTAATTACAATCTGTTTACTTGGATTTAATATTGAATTTGAAACAAATCCAAAGCAAAATACCGAAATTAGAATGGTAGCAACTATTATTTTATTTTTCATGGTTAAGGTTTATTTTAACAAAAATAGGAATTTTTTAGTGCCTAAACTTAAATAGACAATATTTTTTTTTCAAAAAATTGGAACAAAAAAAAGCCAAACATTGCTGCTTGGCTTTAGGAAAAAAATTAAATATATTAGATAACTTTTACGTTTACTGCGTTTAATCCTTTTTTACCGTCTTGTAATTCAAACTCAACTGTGTCACCCTCACGGATTTCATCAATTAAACCAGAAATGTGTACAAAATGGTCTTTACTTGTTCCTTCTTCACTGATGAAACCAAATCCTTTAGCTTCGTTGAAGAACTTTACTGTTCCTTTATTCATCTTTTATTTATTATAATATTCTACAAAGCTACGACATTAATTCCATTAAAATACATTTTTGACAAATTATTATTTTTTTTCTACTAACCACAATTTTCTGTAGCTGAATTTTGGGTCGTAATCTTTACTTTGTTTTTCTATGTTAAAAATTCTTTTTTCTTGAGGGTCGTTTCCAACTCCTGCTAAATATGCCCAATTCCCCCAATTACTGCAAACATCGTAATCGATTAATTGTTGCTCAAAATACGCTGCACCATAGCGCCAATCTAAGTTTAAATCATGACAAAAATAACTTGCGACATTTTGTCTGCCGCGATTACTCATAAAACCAGTCAATTTTAGTTCTAGCATGTTTGCATCGATAAAATCAATCCCTGTTTCCCCGTTAATCCATTGTTGGATCTTTTTTTGATTAATTTTTGCATTTGTAGTTTGTCCAGTTTTAAGTCCATTCGATAAAAAGAATTTGTTTTGGTGTTTTTTCATCAAAAAACGAAAATAGTCTCGCCATAGTAACTCAAAAATAAGCCAGTATGTTGACTCGTTTGCTACATTATTCCCTTCAAAAATCTTTAGTTCATGATAGATTTTTCTTGGGGAAATGCAACCAAAAGCTAAATAGGGAGAAAATTTTGAAGAATAATCACCTCCAATAAGTTCATTTCTTGTGTTTTTGTAGTTCAAAACAAGTTTTGTTTCTTGGAAGTAATAATGAAGCCTTTTTAAGGCCTGCTCTTCTCCTCCTTTAAATTCCAATACAGACCTTTTATCAAGTTTAATTTCATTTAATCCTAAGCTTTCAAGGCTTGGCAAATTTATTTTAGGGATATGGGGGGAAGAGATAAATTTTGGACTTTCAAAAATCACCCTTATTGTGGATTCTTTTTCTACTTTTTTGCGAAAAACAGTAAAAACATCTGGAATCCCGCTAAATCGGGACAAGTTATCTTTTATGGAAAAAGGTAAGTCACTTGCATGATACAAAGTACTTGTGCTAAAGGTTTCCAGTTCACATTTTTGTTTCCACAAAGCTTCTTGTACTAATTTTTCGGTGTTTTTTTCTTCCGTTCCAACTTCTTTTTTTGAAAAAACTTTTGAGCATGCAAATTCACTTGCAATCTTAGGAATTTCAATTTCTGGATTTCCTTTAACAACCAGCAAGCCAGAACCTATTTTGCGTAAGTTATCATCCAAATTTTGGAGCGATTCTATTAAAAATTTTGCACGAAAAGCACCAGTTTTTTTAAATCCAAATTCAGAATCAGTAAAATGAGAATCATCAAAACAATAGACAGGAACAACTACATCACTTTTTGCAAGAGCTTTCACAAGTGTTTCATTATCATGGAGTCGTAAATCGGTTTTAAACCACAGAATTGAACGTTTCATTTTGCAAGAGTTGTTAAATTAATAAAACATAATTATATCCGTAATTTCCCTTAAAGGTTAGTTTTGGCATGGTTTCAATTCGTGGCTGCGATGCGGTTAATCAAAAACACATGCCAAAACTACTCACATATTCTTATTGACGACGGACTATCGTCCGCCGTTAAGACATTTGACTCCTCTGGAGTCATGAAACAAATGGTTAATAATATAGAGTTTAATCTGGAAAGAAGCGTATAATCATCATATATAATCTTATGTTTATTTTTAAAATTTATTTTATCGTATGAACTAATCTTGAAACATCATTTTTTCTTTTATCAACTGTTTAAAAACCAGATTGTTCCATTGAGAACACTTGCAAAACTCACCCATATTAAATAAGGTATTTGTAAATAAGCAGCTGTTTTATTGATTTTTGAGAAAAAGATAATCATTGTTAAAATGCTCATCCAAATCAAAATGATTTCGATGAATGCAAGACCAAGCAGGTGAAATTTAAAAAACAAAAAACTCCAAGCAAAATTTAAACTTAATTGAATTGCGAATATCCATATTGCTTTTGTTTTTATCTGACTTTTTGGTGCTTGTAAAATCATATAAAGAGAAACTCCCATCAATAAGTATAGTGCTGTCCAAACGGGACCAAACAAATAATTTGGGGGATTGAAACTTGGTTTTTGGATGGTGTTGTACCAATCATTTACACCACTTGCGGTTGCGATTCCACCCAGCCCGCCAATAGACAAAGTGAGTAGGATGCAAAGAAGAAGAGTTATTGTTTTTTTCATTTAAATTAATTTGATTTAAAAATAAACATTGCAATTGACTTTTTGTTTTAATTTTAAAAAAGGATTCCATCTAAACGGAGAATGTGGTTTTGTAGGTAAAATAGGGGGATATATAAATTGACATAAACTTGTTTGGAATGAATATTTAATTTTGAATAAAAAAGATTATGAAAAGTATTACCCTTATTTTGTTTGTACTTAGTTTAAGATTTTACACAGCTCAAGAAGTTGTAACATTTAGAGATGGAAATTCACTCACTATCGAAGGTGAAAAAGTTGCTTCGGTGTCAAAATACCGAGACGGAAAAATTTCCAAAACGATCAATTGCTATTATCATAGAAAAGAGGATAAAATCACTATTTCATTTCATGGAATTTGGGATGGTGGAAGAATGGATGATTTAAAAGTTTACCATGTAACCTTAAAGCAATTGTCTAAATTTCGATTTGAAGCAGCTTATGAATCTGAAGCGGATGAAGAC
>CAZHLZ010000189.1:0-7492 GCA_964532475.1 uncultured Chitinophaga sp. | reverse complement strand
TTCTTCGTAATATGTATTTGTCAAAACTCCTCCTGTTGAAACGTCTGAATAATCCCAGTTTTGATTCGGACCCAATTGAACTGGTAAATCTGTAAAAACTTCTAGCAGATTTAATGGAGAGCTTGGCACCGGCACATCTGCAGAAGTTAATATAATTGGAGTCTGTCCAAAGCTTGACAAACTAAGAGCAATCATGCTTAAAATTGTAAAATTCTTTTTCATATTATTGATTTTTTATACAATTTTAAGTAAGAAAAACCTATGAAAATATTATTTGGGAAGAAGTCGGAGAAACTTGGGATGAAATCCTAAAAATTTGCAATTACAATTGATGTACCTCTGAAATATTGAAGATTTTAGAATATTTAAAAAAAAAATTAAAAGTAAAAAAAGAACTAACTAAAAGTCTTTAAATTCTGAATTAATTCTTTGCGGTAATTTTCATGCATGGGGATTTCTTTTCCATCTGCAAAGACGAGTTCGTGATTTATCGCTGAAATTTTGGATAAATTCACCAAGTAAGATTTATGAACTTTTACAAAAGTATTAGTTGGAAGTTCATTTAATAAATTTGCTAAAGTAGATCGAATAAGAAAAGTTTTACTGGCGGTTGTGACCTCTACATAATTTTTATCTGATTTGAAATAAATGATCTCATTTAAATTTACCTTTACAAATAATTCTTTGTTCTTTATAAAAATTGCATTATTTATTATTAAATTTTCTTCATTCGAGGAGGTTTCTAATTTTTTACCACTACTCTTATGTTGAAGGGCTAATGAAATTGAAGTAAAAATTTCTATTTTATTAAAAGGTTTTAACAAATAAGAATGTGGTCGACATTCAAGCGCCGATTCAATGGTACTTTGATCAACATTTGAAGTTAAAAAAATGAAAGGTATGTTGTAATTTTCATTGATAAAATGACCTAAATCTATACCTGTTTTACTTCCTCCCAAATTGATGTCGATAATTGCCAAATCTGGCTTCTTCTCCTCCAGAAGTTTAACGCCACTCGTATAATTAATAGCCATTCCGCAGACAAAATATCCCATTTCATTAAGCAACAAGGATAATTCTGCCGCAATGATTATTTCGTCTTCAACTACAAGTACGTTCATTATTCTGATAATTTTCTCTGTTTGGTATCTTCAAATATAATTGAAATTTTTGTACCATTATTAGAGTTACACTCAAAACTTCCATTTAATTGTGAACTCAACATTTGAACGAGTTGTAATCCTAAAGAATTTTTGCGCATTTCTTCGGTTTTAAATCCACGTCCATTGTCTTCCACCCTTAGGCAAAAAACCCCTTCTTCCAATTTTGTTAATTCAACCATTAATTGACCTCCCTGCAAATCTCGAAAAGCATACTTCAAAGAATTTGTAACCAATTCATTAAAAATCAAAGCAATAGGTACTGATGTATCGATATCAAACTTTACATTATTAGTGTTCAAGTGAAATTCAACTTTTTTTGCCTCATGTCCAAAAAGAGATAAGATGTGAACGTACATATTTTTAAAATATTCATCCATATCTATTTCCGCCAAATCTTTATTTTGATACAATGTTTGGTGAATTAAACTGATGGCCTGTATTTTATTTTTACTTTCGGCGAAAATCTTCTTAACGTTTTCATCTTCAATGTTTGAACTTTGTAATCCAAGTAAACTTGAAACGACTTGCAAGTTGTTTTTTACACGATGATGGATTTCTTTTAACAAAACCTCTTTTTCTTTAAGAGATTTCTTTATCATGCTATTTTTTTCATTCTCAATTTTCAACAAACTGGTTTCTATTTCCTTTAACTTAAGTTCTTTTTGAATATTTTTATTCCTAAACGCTAAAGCAATGGAAAAAGTAATTGTAAAACTTGCAATGCTGAGATAAGGCAAAAACATCATTGTATAACTGTGATAATTATAAATCAAAGTGTAAACTGCTGTTAGAATTGCTACTAAAAAAGGAATAGAATTGGCAATTAAAAATATCTTAGAATGTGGATTTTTCTTTCTATAACTAACAATTCCCAACAGGAAAAGCAGAAAAAATGTAATTACAACAATAACATTGTTTAGGAAAACAAACTCCTTTATTAAGTTGAAAGGAGTAAAATAAATTAAAACTTGCGTAGCAAAAATAAACAGGAGGGAAAATCCAAGGACTCGTTTTATTATCGTATTCCATTTTGGTAAATACTTTTCTAACATAAGGAAATTACTCGTCATAAAAACGCAAGCATAAAGTATAATTGAAATCCCAATATAAGACATCAAATCGCTTAATTCAAAGGAATAAAACATTGTTTCAGAAACATATTGAACACTTAAAATTTTCCAATCTAATAAAATATTGAAGAACTTGTGGTAAGAGGTGATGTAAATTAAACTGCCAATTAATGCCAAAAGGTAATACAATTGAGTTCTTTCCTTAAATATCAGGAAATCAACAAAAACATAAAAAATATGAATAAAAATTAATACAACAACGAGAATCCATGCAATAAACATTTGTTGTTCTCTTGCTTCTAATTCATCAGCATTTGTGATTGAAAAATGTGGTAAAAAATATTTTTGTTTATTAGAAATTGTATGAAGATTCATTTTGATGTACAATGTGATTATTGAATCAGAATTAAACTCAAAATAGTTACTTTTATGCCTATTTCCATTGGCCACTAAAAAACCTGACCTTGATTGAATAATTTTTGCTGAATCTTCATTAAAATAGTAAAGTGTATTATCAATCGCAGGATGTGAATGTAAATAAAAGCGCTTTGCCCCTACTTCGTTTTTATTAAGTCTAATTTTAATCCAATAATTTAAGTTCTTTGAAGGAAATAATTTAGCGTTTTTTTGAAAAATTATTCGATTCTCTTCAAAGATTTGCTTTACTGAAAAGTTACTATCTGGTATTATTTTAAAATTAAGATTGTCAATAATTACTTTTTGTTCCGCTGCAAAACAGAAGTTTATAAAAATACAAAAAAATAATATTAGGTTTTTTTTTAGCAACTAGTTGAATTATTAGAATCCAAAAATACAGTATATCTTGTACAAAAACAAAATCCCCCAGAAAAATTCTGAGGGACTTTAAATTTATTACCTGTTTCTCACTAGTAATTCTATTGAACAATTATTTTTCTTGTAATCACTTCATTGTTAATTGTACCTGTGATGAAATACACTCCAGGTTGCAGTGGATTCAATGCATGCATTGCACCAACCTGCACCTGATAATTATTCTCCTTCGTTATCTCAACCGTTTGCACCAATTGTCCTAATTCATTGATGATATTGAAGGTTCCTTCGTGGGAACTTGAAATTGTGAAATCGCCCTTACTTGGATTTGGGTAAGCTGTCAGCTCAATTGTTTCAAATTTATCTAACTCTGTTCCAGAATTTTGAACTACTAGACCTAAAGATGCTGGCGTTGTGATGTCACATGCAGAACCATAATCTTGCCAATTTCCGCCAACTAAGGCTCTAATTTTCACCGTATAAATTGTACTTGGTGTTAATGCTTGGATGTTGTGCAACCAAGTCATGTCCATGCTTAGTTTATTGTTTCCTCGAATGTGCGTTTGGCTATATCCATTTGGTCCTTCGACTAAATATTCATAGTTTGTAGCACCATAAACCTCAGTGTAATACAATGGTTTGTTCAACGCAGTTAAAACCCTTCCACATGACCCTGAAATCAAATTTGTAGTTGCTGGAGTTTTTATGGTACAAGCATCACCATAATCGCCCCAAATTCCGCCAACTCTTGCACGAATTTTCACGGTGTAAGTTGCATTTGTCAGCATTCCTGTAAACCAAGAAATATCCATCGTAGTTTTATTGCTACCTCTCGTTTTGGTTTGAGAATAGCCATTTGGACCTTCTACTAAGTATTCGTAATCTGTGGCGTTGTAAACAGGAGAATAGTACAAAATTTTATTCCATTCTGTTAACAGCGCTCCACAAGAGCCTTGTCTCAATTTTGTTTTTGGTGTAGTAATGTTACACGCATCACCATAGTCTTGCCAAACTCCATCAACAAAAGCTCTAATTTTTACAGTGTAAGTTGCTTCCATTAATAAATTTGGGAACCAAGACATGTCCATAGTTACTTTATTACTACCACGCAATTTAGTTTGAGAATAGCCATTTGGACCTTCCACTAAATACTCATAGTTTGTAGCATTCGCAACAGGTGAATAATAAAGTATTTCATTTAATTCTTCTAAGTTTGCACCACAATCTTGAGGAAGTAATTTTGTGCAGTTGTAAATTGTTGCTGTAACGGCTGTTCTGCTTGCACTAACACAATCTCCATCGACTGCTTCAGCATAAAAAGTTGTTGTTGTAGCTAAATTATTAATAATTAAATTATTATTTCCATCAATAGAATAATCTACACCACTAGTTAAAGGTGTTCCTCCTGTAGCATCGCTATACCAAACAACTTCGCCATTACTAGCTGTAGCAGCTAGCAAAAGTGAACCCGAACCGCAACTAGTTGCTGGGGTTGAACCTGTGATTGTTGGTGCATAACAATCGATGTATATTGCATAGTCTTCCACCTCACCATATTGTGGATCTGAACAAGCGTCGCTAAATGTTGAATAATCAGTTTTCACGCGCAAACGAAGCAATTTACCTGTTACAGCACCGGAAGTAGGAATCGTTATGTTTCCTGTGTGAACCATTTCTCGTGTACTCATGTTACTGTAGACGATTTCTCCGGCACTAAACACCCCGTCATCGTTGTAGTCAATATAAACTTGAGCATATTCATTATTTCCAAATCCAAGCGTCCCATATAAATTAGCTGTGAACGAATATGTTGATCCAGGTAAAACCGTAGTATAATTGGAACAAGTAAAATCTTGTGTTCCATCATTCAAAAAATCACTGTGTGTGTTATTTATTGTGTTGAATACAAAGTTCACAATTCCCGTTCCAAAATCACCTGTATTGGTAGTAGATGGCAAGCATACAGCAGTTGGGAGCGAAATTCCTCTTCCTTCAATTGCAAAATCATATGTTGCTTCATCGCAATCATCGTTTGTGAATGTAATCGTTGCCGATTTTGTACCACTCGTACTCGGATCGAACGTAACTTGGAAGGTTGTTGTACCAGATGCGGCAACTGTTGCTGAAGGATTTAAAGTAATGCTAAATTCAGCTGCATCAGTTCCACTTAATGTTGGATTCGCCAAATTCAAACTATTTGTACCTGTGTTTTCAATGGTGAATGTTCGAACGATTGTACCACCACAAGCAGGTACATACCCAAAATCGGTATGATCTGTTAAACTTGGAGTTAAATCTCCATCAGCAATAGAATTTCCATTACCTAGCAAGTTAACTTCAACCAAAGCACATTGAGCATTCGAATACGAGTTCAAGATCAAGTAAGTGAATACTAAAAAAGTTAAATAAATGTTTTTCATAGTAATAAGAGTAAAAGTTTAAACTATATAAATTTAAATACAAAACTACTTATAGAAAAAGCACTTACTTATCCCAAAAAGACATTTTTATATTTCAGATGGAAACTTTCCAATATGTTTTTTAAAAGCCGATGAAAATTTAGAATGATTTTCATATCCAAATAATAAGGCAATTTCACCTATAGAAAGTTTTTTTGTTTGGATTATTTCTACCGCTAAGTTCATCTGTTTTTCTCTAAAATACTGTAAAATTGATTTTCCGAAAATTAATTTAAATTCCGTTTTCAATTTCGTAGCCGATGTATTAAATTGATGTGATAAAAAGGTAATTCCAACAAAATCTGCTTGTAAATGTTGTGTTAAAAAATGTTCTACTTTTAGCACTCTCAATCTATCCACATTTTTAATTTCAAAATGCCTTTCATACAGGTTTTCTTCTTTATAAATGCTTAAAAAGGTTTCGATAAATCCTGTTATTTGAGATTTCAATAAATTTTTATTAGCTATGTCCTCAACACCTTTTTTTCGAATATTATCCCAAATTTCATAAAATAATTTTTCGCCTTTTTCAAAATGATTGTTCCATATCACGTATTTATCTTCAGAGTTGATGAAATAATCAAAACCTGATTCAATGTATTGTGTTTGGTTGGTAAAGTTAAGATCCATCCACTTTTTACTCATATTCAAATTTAAAAACAAGCCTTTGTCGCCTTTAAAGTGTGTATCTAAAACACTCGATAATGGTTTCAAAAAAAACCAGACACCATCCTTAATTTCAAATTTATTTTCCAATAATTTTTTATCATTTACTTTGATTTGATTTGTGGATACAAATAAATTTAACTTAAAGTAATCTGAATCCCCAAATTCATCATACAACAATTTAAAACGAACATTTCTTTTAAACTGTAGGTCTGACGAAATCAGCCACAAACCTTTTTCTAATTCTTCATAGTGCAAAAGTCCTTCCATAAAGGGACTTTTAGAAGTAATGATTTGATCTTTTTTCAAATGCTTATTGAAAGGCATTTTAATCAGACTAAAAATCAGCGTTTTAGGTGAATTTGCTAAATACGAAAATTCAAAAAACCCATCCTTATAAGTGAAAAAATATTTCTGAAAATTTATAAACCACTTATTAATTCGTTGCTTTATTGCCATTTGTTCTCTTTTTTAGAAATTTGGACTTTGCGAATTTAAGAAAATGAATTTAGTAAAGACAAACAGTATTAAATATCTTTTAAATTTAGATAATTATGTATAAATCAAAAAAGGTTCAAAATTCAATTTTGAACCTTTAATAAATTATTTATGAATCCTACTGCACAATCGCTTTTTTCGTAACAACTTGATTATTAATTGTTCCTGTTACAAAGTAAACACCATTATCTAAGTTTTTAACTTTTACTTGGTAGTTATTTTCTTTCGTGATCTCAACCGTTTGCACCAATTGTCCTAATTCATTGATGATATTAAACCTTCCTTCGTGGGAACTCGAAATTGTAAACTCACCATTACTTGGGTTTGGATATGCATTCAATTCAACAGTTTCAAATTTAGACAATACCTCCTCGTTTGGATTTTGAATCATGCCTGAACCTGGTGTAGTGATGTTACACGCTGATCCGTAATCTTGCCAATTGCCGCCAACTAAGGCTCTAATTTGAACGCTATAAACGGTACTTGGCTCTAAGGCTTGAATATTATTGAACCAAGTCATGTCCATGGTTAGTTTATTGTTTCCTCGAATGTGTGTTTGGCTGTATCCGTTGGGTCCTTCTACTAAATATTCATAGTTTGTAGCACCATAAACCTCAGTGTAATACAATGGTTTGTTCAACGCAGTTAAAACCCTTCCACATGACCCTGAAATCAAATTTGTAGTTGCTGGAGTTTTTATGGTACAAGCATCACCATAATCGCCCCAAATTCCGCCAACTCTTGCACGAATTTTCACGGTGTAAGTTGCATTTGTCAGCATTCCTGTAAACCAAGAAATATCCATCGTAGTTTTATTGCTACCTCTCGTTTTGGTTTGAGAATA